>NZ_CP084025.1:5567500-5739887 GCF_052660185.1 Pseudomonas sp. E102 | reverse complement strand
GCGCTGCAGCATCGGGTCATCCGCGCCACCGGCTCCAATGCCGTGCGCGCCGACTCGCTGCATTACCGTTCGGATTTGTTGCTCAATGGCAGCATCCTGGTGGCGCTGGTCCTGGCCGGGTTCGGTTGGTATCAGCTCGACGCATGGTTCGGCCTGGGGATCGCGGTATACATCCTGTGGAGCGCGATCCAGATCGCCCGGGAAAGCTTCGCGGTGCTGATGGATGAGGAGTTGCCGCCCGACGTCAGCCAACGCATGCTCGAGCTGGCCTGCGCGGTGCCCGGCGTGATCCGGCGCCCATGACCTGCGCACGCGGGTCTCCGGCAACCATTGGTTCGTGCAACTGCACTGAACTGCCGGGGGAACTGACCCTGTCAGTGGCCCACGGCATCAGCGACCAGGCCGCCGATGCGATCCAGCGTGCTTATCCGAAGGCCGAAGTGCTGGTGCATGCCGATCCGTCGGAAGTGGTGAAGCGCGCCAGCGCCTAGCTCGTGCACACAAACTTGTGGCGAGGGGATTTATCCCCGTTGGACTGCGAAGCAGTCCCAAAGCAGCCAACTCAATCTGCCTGGCACACCGAGGCGGTGGTTCAGGGCCGCTTCGCACCCCAGCGGGGATAAATCCCCTCGCCACAAAAAGCAGCGTCCGCACGATCTTTGCCACGCCTCAGTACGTCACCTGATACCCACGGCTGCTCAGGCAATTGCCCTGCGCCTGGCGATAGGTCTGCACCACCTCCGGCGCCGGCGGGTAGGTGTAGTTGCGCGGGTCGAACCCACTCTGCTGCACCGCCCAGCGATAGCAATCGTAGCCGTCCTGGTTGACCTGTTCCCGGGACTGGCCGTTGGCCGGATAAGCCACCACATCAAAACTGTTGCCCTGCGGTTGCGGCTGCGGGTTGGCGACCGGCGCGTCGACCACGACGTAGTCCTGGGTATTGGCTTCGTAGATGTAATAGGCGCCGGCGGCGAGGAAGAACAGCGAACTGCCGATCCAGACCTCGCGGGCATAATCGGGCAGATAACGGGTGCGAATGCCCCGTGGCGGCTGGACCACGACATAACGCGGCCCTTGAGGGCGATACCAGTAGCCACCGGAGTAGAAATAATCGTGGCCGCGATAAGGCACACGATAATTGCGATCCGGGAAGCGATCGATCACATAACCCGGGCGATATTGCGGCCCCGGCCCCCAGCCGTTGCCATGGCCGTCAGGCCGGCCGGCCAGTGCTGCTCGGGACGCCCCTCATGACCGGGACGAGGCCCGCCATTGGGGTAGCCATCGTTGCGGCGCGGGATGTCGCGGTAGTAGCCCGGTTGCGGTTCACGGGTCTGGTTCACGCTGTCGGGCCGGCCCTGGATCGGCAGGTTGTTGCCCGGCTGTTGCGGTGGGCGGCCGTGACTGTTGGGGTCCTGCGGTGGACGCTCATATTGCTGTCCACCCGGGTTTTGCGGCCTGACCTCGAACTGTCGGCTGTTATCGCCCCGGATGATCTCGTTGCTTTGCTGCCTGGGTTGCCCTGAATAACCCTGGCCGTTGCCGCCTCGTCCGTCCTGCCCGCGGTCACCGTCCGGGCCGCCACGGTTTTGCTGATCGTCGGCCACCCCCTGCGCACTGACACTTGCCCACAACAGACCAACACCTGCCAAACGCCAGATGCGCGACTTCATGAAATTCCTCACAACGGTTCGGGGCCTGGACGTAAGACTGGAAAAGCCCAGGCCGGTTCGGCGATAGGTTATCAGCCGCGGGGTTTATTTCGCAGGCATAAAAAAGGGAGGCCCGTCGGCCTCCCCTTGAGAATCTAGTCCGTGCTCGACGCTTTTGACGTCGGCTCACCTCACGCCGTCTTCTGGACAGTGTGCAGCTCGGGGGTCTGCCAGTACCGGTGGGTACTGCGACCGCAGCCGGCCGGATTGGGCGGGCTGCACTGGACTGTTTGTCCGAGCAGTGATCTTGGTGATAAGCATAGGCCCGAGGCGTCGGCAGGCGATTGCGAAGATTGCTCGAATAAACTCCACTTGCGCAATTTTTACCTCAGGATGGATAATCCAACGCAATTAACCGAATAAAGGCCCGCTCGATGAGCAAACTTGACCGTTACGACCTGAGTATTCTGGCGGAATTGCAGCGCGACGCACGTATCTCCAACCAGGAACTGGCCGAACGCATCGGCCTCTCGCCCTCACCGTGCTCGCGGCGGGTCAAGCAGTTGGAAGACGACGGCTATATCACCCGCCAGGTTGCCCTGCTCGATCGCAAGATGCTGGGCCTGAGCCTCACCGCCTACGTGCTCATCGGCATGGATCGCCACACCCCCGATCGCTTCGAGACCTTCGAAGCCGCGATCCGCAACCTGCCGCAAGTACAGGAATGCAGCCTGGTCACCGGCATCGATGCAGACTACCAGCTCAAGGTGGTGGTGCCGGACATGGACCACTATCAGAAATTGCTGTTGGGGCATCTGACCCGAATCGAAGGGGTCACCAGCGTGCGGTCGAGTTTCGTGTTGAACCAGGTGCTCAACAGCACCGAACTGCCGTTGACACATCTGCGCAGCTGACCGCTTTTGTGGCGAGGGAGCTTGCTCGCGCTCGACTGCGCAGCAGTCGCAAACCGGCCCACTGGCAATCAGGAACCGGTCAGATCTTTTTGGGGTCGCTGCGCAACCCAGCGGGAGCAAGCTCCCTCGCCACAAAAGCTCCAGCTTGCGATGAATAGCTGCGACACACCGCCGCAGCCCAATCCTGCGCCCCGCCCCCATGCCGTATACTCGCCGCGCCTTTACAACCCCGCCAATGCCGGAGTGCCCCGATGGATCCTGCTGTTTTCGAAGAGTGGATGATGACCGGCCTGGTCAGCATCCTGATCATTTTCATGGGTTTCATCGTCTGGGACCTGGCGAAGAAGTCCAAGGCCGGGCGCTTTGGTTCGTTCATCCTGTTTTTTGTGCTGGGCCTGGGCGTCGCGGCGTTCATCATCAAGAGCGTGGTGATCGGCCTGATCGAATCCGGCGCGTTATAAGCGCGCCGGTACTTCCTTCCATTGGCCCTGGTCGAGCCCTTCGATCGTCCAATCGCCGATCCTGACCCGCACCAGCCGCAGAGTCGGCAATCCCACGGCGGCAGTCATGCGGCGTACCTGGCGGTTGCGCCCTTCGCGGATCACCAGTTCCAGCCAGCTCGTCGGCACGCTTTTACGAAAACGCACCGGCGGGTTGCGCGGCCACAACTGCGGTTCGTCCAGTTGGCGGGCCTCGGCCGGCAGCGTCATGCCGTCGTTCAATTCCACGCCATCGCGCAAGCGCTGCAGCTGTTCGTCGCTCGGCTCCCCCTCGACTTGTACCCAATACGTCTTGGCCAGTTTGTGCTTGGGGTCGGCGATTCGCGCCTGCAATTGCCCGTCGTTGGTGAGTAACAACAGCCCTTCGCTGTCACGGTCCAGCCGACCGGCTGGGTAGATGCCGGGCACGTCGATAAAATCCTTGAGCGTGGCGCGCCCTTCGCCGTCGCTGAACTGCGTCAGCACGTCAAAGGGTTTGTTGAACAGGATCAGCTTCGGCTCGGACGGCGGCGCCTTGGCCACGCGGCGCGGGGCGGAGGCTGAGGGCTTTGCGCCAGGGCGGCGGGAAACGGGACGGGGCGGTCGGGGCATGGCAGTGAAACATCTAACGGTCTGGGCCGACCATGCTAGTGGCCCGACCGTTAAATGACCACCACCTGATCAGCGGAACGGCGGCTCATCGAAACTGCGCAGTTTGCGCGAGTGCAACGAGTTGAGTTCGTTGCGCAGCAGGTCCAGCGCCGCGATGCCGATCTTCAAATGCTGGTTGACCGCCCGCTCATAAAACGCGTTGGCCGAGCCCGGCAGCTTGATCTCGCTGTGCAGCGGTTTGTCCGAAACGCAAAGCAACGTGCCATAAGGCACCCGCAGGCGATAACCCTGGGCAGCGATGGTGCCGCTTTCCATGTCCACCGCGACGGCGCGGGAGAGGTTGATCAACGGTCTCTCCTGGGCCCAGCGCAGCTCCCAGTTGCGATCGTCGTAAGTCAGCACGGTGCCGGTGCGCAGGCGCTTTTTCAGCTCGTCGCCTTTCTCGCCGGTGATGTTCGCCGCCGCCTGCTGAAGCGCCAGTTGCACTTCGGCCAGGGCCGGGATCGGGATGTTCGGCGGCACGACGCGGTCGAGGATGCCATCGCGGCGCATATAGGCGTGGGCCAGCACGTAGTCGCCGATAGTCTGGGATTGTCGCAGGCCGCCGCAGTGGCCGATCATCAGCCAGCAATGCGGACGCAGCACGGCCAGGTGGTCGGTGATGTTCTTGGCGTTGGACGGCCCGACGCCGATGTTCACCAGGGTTACGCCATGGCCATCGCTGGCCTGCAAGTGATAGGCCGGCATCTGGTAGCGGTGCCAGACCACACCCGCGGCGATGGCCGAGGCTTCGCCGTGGTCCATGTTCTTGTCGATGATCACGTTGCCCGGCAGCACCATGCGCACGAAGCGCGGGTCGCTGCGCAATTGCTCCAGGCCATGGACGATGAATTGGTCGACATAACGGTGGTAGTTGGTCAGCAGGATCCACGGCTGCACATGGCGCCAGTCACTGCCGGTGTAATGCACCAGCCGACGCAGGGAAAAATCCACCCGCGCGGCGTCGAACAGCGCCAGGGGCAGCGGGTCGGTGTTTTCCCAATCGTAGAGGCCGTCGGCGATGCCATCGGTGGCGGCCGACAGGTCGGTGCTGGGGAAAACCCGCGCCAGCACGGCGGCGGTCACACCGGAGCCGGCCAGCTCATCGCCCTGCTCCACCACGTACGGGTACGGAATGTTCTGCTCGCTGACGCCCACTTCGACGGTGACAGTGAAGTCGTGCATCAACGGAACGAGTTGTTCCAGCAGGTACTTACGGAACGCGGCCGGGTGGGTGACGGTGACGCTGTAGGTGCCTGGCAACTGGACCTTGGCGTAGGCGCGGGTGGTTTGCGGGACCTCGCCGTGGCAATGGTAGGTCAGGCGCAGGGCCGGATAGCGAAACAAGGCCCGTTGCTCGGCATCCGGCTCGATGCGGTCCTTGAGATACCGCTTGAGCGCCTGGTTCAGCGCAGTGGTCGCACGCTCGTGCAGGGCCGCCAGCCGATCCACGGCTTGCTCGGCGGTTTGAACGACAATAAACGCTTCGGTCACGATCAGCTTCCTGTGTTCTGACTTGCAGGCCTTCATCTTGCCTGCATCGTGGTCCGACGGGAACAGTGGCGTATGGGTATTGCGAGAGCGAGCCTGCTCGCGATAGCGGTGTGTCAGGCACTGGGAAGGTTGGTTGTGCCGACGCTATCGCGAGCAGGCTCGCTCACACAGGGTCATGTGCCGAACTGAGCCCTTTTTAGAAACCCCGTGGGGTCGAGCGAGCGACGATGGCCTCCACGTTCAAGCCTCGGGGCAATGCGCCGTAGACCCTGGCGCCGGCCCCAAGGCGACTGGCAATGAACCCATCGCTGACGTCGCTGTTGCCCGCTTCGAGCAGCAATCGCGCCTGCAGCCCAACAGCGATGTCTTCGGTCAATTGCCGGGCGCGGTATTGGATGTCGTCGGTGTCCTTGAATGCCGCGTGCAATTGGTCGATGTGGCGGGCCAGGCGTTTATCGCCATGGCCATCGCCCAGTTCGTTGAACAGCACTTCCAGTACGCCCGGTTCCTTGGACAGGGCCCGCAACACATCGAGGCATTGCACATTGCCGGAGCCTTCCCAGGTCGAATTGACCGGCGCCTCACGATACAGGCGAGGCAGGATGCTGTCTTCGACGTAGCCGGCGCCGCCCATGCACTCGGCGGCTTCGTTGATCATCGCGGGGGCGCGCTTGCAGATCCAGTATTTGCCCACCGCCGTCACCAGTCGGGCGAACTTGGCCTCGTGGTCGTCGTTCAAGTGGTCCAGCGCCCGCCCCATGCGCAGGCTCAGGGCCAGCGCGGCTTCGCTTTCCAGCGCCAGGTCGGCCAGCACGTTTTGCATCAATGGCTGTTCGCTCAATACTCTGCCGCCGACCTTGCGGTGCGCGCAGTGATGACTGGCCTGGGTCAGCGCCTGGCGCATCAGCGCGCTGGAGCCGACCATGCAATCGAAGCGAGTCATGGCAACCATCTCGATGATCGTCGGCACGCCTCGGCCCTCCTCCCCGACCATCCAGGCCAGCGCACCGCGAAACTCCACTTCGCTGGACGCATTGGAACAGTTGCCCAGCTTGTTTTTCAGTCGCTGGATATAGAACTGGTTGCGCGTGTCGTCCGGGCGATGGCGCGGCAGCAGGAAACAGGTGAGGCCCTTGTCGGTCTGGGCCAGGGTGAGGAAAGCGTCGCACATCGGCGCCGAACAGAACCATTTGTGCCCCACCAGTTCGTAGGCCTGGCCAGGCCCGCTGGCGCCTACCGGATAGGCCTTGGTGGTGTTGGCCCGCACGTCGGTGCCGCCCTGTTTTTCGGTCATCGCCATGCCAATCGTGACCCCGGCCTTGTGGGCGATGCCGACGTTGCGCGGGTCGTATTCGGTGGTGAGCACTTTCGGCACCCAGCGCTCGGCCAGGTCCGGTTGCAGGCGCAGGGCCGGCACGCTGGCGAAAGTCATGGTCAACGGGCAACCGGTGCCGGCTTCGGCCTGGCTGTGCAGGTAGGTCATCGACGCACGGGCGACATGGGCGCCGGGTTGCGGATGAGCCCACGGCAGGCTGGGCAAGCCGTGCTCGACGGCGGTGCGCATCAACTCGTGATACGCGGGATGAAACTCCACCAGGTCGATGCGATGGCCATACCGGTCATGACTGGAAAACACCGGCGTGTTCTGGTTGGCCAGGAACCCCGCTTCCATCAACGGCCCGCCGGCCAACGCACCGTAGGCATCGATCCGCGCCTGCGCCCAACCGGCACCGAAACGCTGGGACCACTGTTGCAACGGCAGATCGATGCGGTACAGGTTGGCGCCGTCCAAGGACGGCGGCTGATTGGTGACGTCGTGGGTTTCGGCGAACTGATGCAAGTTCATGACGGGGCTCCTCGGTCGGCCAGCAGAGGATCAGTTAAGCACCGCCTCTAGGTCGATCAAAGTGGCATATCCGCCTAAGTATCGGCGCTTTCACCCTGTTTCGGACAAAGCACCCGTCGCTGCAGAATCGCCTGGAGCACCTCGAACTTCACCGGTTTGCTCAGATAGTCGATCAACGCTCCAGACGCGCATCGCTCCTGTTCGAGGTTCGGACTGACTACCAGCACGGGCAGGTCCTCACAACCGGACAGCGCTCGTATCTGGCAGCAGAGCGACACCCCGTCCAATGGCGCCGAATGGCAATCGAGGAGCACCGCGTCAACACTCTCGCCCTGTAGCAGGTCCAGGGCCGCCCGACCGTTGTCGGCGGTGCGCACCCGATAGCCCAGCTTGAGCAACATGCCTCGCATGACCAATTGATCGACGGGGTTGTCGTCCGCCAGGAGTACCGTGCAGTCCTGGGGCTGGCGGGAATCCCGGCGCCCACCGAACGAAAAAGGCGTCGGGACCTCCACTGGCAAGGCGATTTCGAATTCCACGTCCAGCTGGAAACGGCTGCCGCGCCCCGGCTCGGAAATATGAGTCAGGCGCCCGTCGAGCAATTCGACCAGTTGGCGGCAGATCGCCAAGCCTACGCCGAGCCCGCCGTACTCGCGCGTCATCGAGCCATCGAGCTGGAAGAAACGCTGGTACAACGTCGCCTCGCCAAGATCGGTGAAACCGATGCCGGTGTCGATCACCGCGAATGACAGCACCAGGCGATCGAGCTCCGACGGTCGTCCACTGACCCGCAGGGCGATGCCACCCGAGCGGGTGAACTTGATAGCGTTATCCAGCAGGCATTCCAGGCACTGGGCCAATTTAGCGCTGTCTCCCACCAACCGATCCGCCAGGCTGGGGCTTATGTCGACCTTGAAGTCCAAACCCTTGGCCGCCGCGTTGGCACCGAACTGCACCTGCAGGGCATCAATCACACCACGCAGGCTGAACGGCGTCGGGTAGACCTTGAGCTTGCCGGCCTGCAACTCGGTAAGGGTGAGGATGCCGTTGACCATGCGCATCATGTCCCGCGCCGAACCGGCGGCGGTCTGTTGATACTGGGTCAGCTCCTCGTCCATCTCGACGGTTTCCATCAGCTCCAGGGAGCCGATCACACCGTTCATCGGGGTGCGCAATTCATGGGTGAGGGTGGCGAGGAATTCATCCTTGAGTTTGTTGCCGTGGGCCAATTGCTGGTTGAGCACTTCCAGTTTCTGTCCGGCGTCGAACAGCGTCTGGGCCTGCTGCTCGCGCATGGCGTTGATGCGGTCCGCCAGGGCCAGGGACAACAATGCCACCTCGATGGCAGAACCGATCTGGCTGGCATACATGGTCAGGAAGATGTTCGGCAGGTAACCGAGCACCATCATCGTGTTGACGATCCCCCCCAGCAGGAACGCCGACCAGGCGATAATGAAATAACGAGCCACCCGCAGGCCACGCCACCAGGCGAACAGCCCGGCGGCGAAAATCACCACGGTAAATACCAGGGCCAACGCCGTCGCCAGGCGCAGGGCCAAGGCGTAGCTGGTCATCAGCGACAGCCCTACCACCACGGCACTGTAGGCGATCAGCGCCAGCAGCAGTCGATCGAGCCAGCGACTGTGTTGTGAGGTCTGCAGGAAGCTGCGGGCGAATTGACTGCCGAACAGCCCCGCGCAGCCGATGAAGAACGGCGTTGCGGCATTGGCCCACCAGGGATTGTCCGGCCAGAAATATTCCACCGCCGCGCCATTGACCGACAACTGATACAGACCGAACGAGGCGATATAGAAGATGTAGTACAAATAACTGGTGTCGCGCACGCTCAGGTAAATGAACAGGTTGTAGACCAGCATCCCCAGCAGCACGCCATAGATGATCCCCAACACATACAGGCGCACCGGCTGCTGCTCCAGGTACGCCGTGCTCGACCACAGCGTCAACGGCGCCTGGATCGAACCCTGGCTTTGCAGACGCAAGTACACGACCTGGCGTTGATCCGGCTGGAAGTCCAGGCTGAACAGGTAATTGTTCTGGCGGACCTCGCGACTGGCAAAAGGCAGAGCATCGCCCGTCTGGCGGACCAGGCGATAGGCTCCGCTGCCGTCGGCCAAGTACAGGTCCAGATGATCCAGCGGCGGATACGCCAGCTCCAGCAACCAGGTCCGCTGGGCGTCGGGATTGGCAGGACGATA
Source organism: Pseudomonas sp. E102 (assembly GCF_052660185.1). Lineage (NCBI taxonomy): Bacteria > Pseudomonadati > Pseudomonadota > Gammaproteobacteria > Pseudomonadales > Pseudomonadaceae > Pseudomonas > Pseudomonas sp. E102. Next base: position 5,730,635 of record NZ_CP084025.1, on the reverse strand, counting down.
GTGCAGATCCACTTTCAACCAGAACGCCGAACGTGAGTAACCGGCGTTCAGCGTGGCTTTGTCATGGGGCTTGAAACGATCGGCCGCGGCCTGGGCCAGAATCTCATCGATGGAGGCCGTGCCACTGGGGTCTTCCAACACTTGCAAAGCGTGGCCCAAAGGCAGGCTTTGGGTTGATTCATCGAATTCGAGCGCACTTGCCAAGGGGGACAAGCACAGCAGCAACATCAGCAAATAGCGCATTTAAGCCCCAGCGTGGCCTGTCCGGTTGAGTCAGGAAGCCCCCCATTCCCTGAGTAGACGTAAAACCGGCATTACCTGTTATTGGTTGGATCCATCTCTAGCATAGCCGTTGATGGCCAATTTGCACCACGGAAATTTTTCCGACAAAAGGCTCTAGCACGGGCGTCTCAGCGCCAACCATTGAGATAGAGCTGTTGCTTTGGTCAGGTTGCCAATTGGTGAAGCACAAAAGTGGTCGCCAACAAAACCCTCTGAGCCCCATCACCGATAAAAGAGGTTTGGTGATAAGCTCGCGCACCATGAATATCTACAGCTCTCGCCCCGTTGTCCTCTGTCTCTCCGGCCACGACCCCAGTGGTGGCGCCGGCTTGCAGGCAGATATCGAAGCCCTGCTTGCCCAGGGATGTCATGCCGCCCCGGCCGTTACTGCGTTGACCGTGCAAGACACGGTCAACGTCAGCGATTTCCGCGTGCTGGATCGCGAGTGGGTGCTGGCGCAAGCCAATGCCGTGCTCAACGACTCCCCCGTCGCGGCGGTCAAGCTGGGCATGCTCGGCTCGCTGGAAATGGTCGACACCGTGGTCGAGCTGCTCCAGGCACACCCGCAGTTGCCGATGGTCTGCGACCCGGTGCTGCGCGCCGGCGGCGGCGGACGGCTGGGCAAGGATGAAGTCGGCTACGCCATGCGCGAGCGCCTGCTGCCCCTGGCCACCATCGCCACGCCCAACCTGCCTGAAGCACGCATCCTCGCCGAACTGCCTGTAGGCAGCGCCGATGAATGCGCCGAAAAACTGCTGCCCTTCGTCAAGCACCTGCTGATCACCGGCGGCCATGGCGACGAGCATGAAGTCCACAATCGCCTGTACAGCCGCGACGGACACCGCGAAACGTTCACCTGCCAGCGCTTGCCCGGCAGTTATCACGGCTCCGGCTGCACCCTCGCCAGCGCCATCGCCGGCCGACTGGCCCAGGGCGAACAACTCTCCAGCGCGGTCAAGACAGCCCTGGACTACACGTGGCGCACGCTGCGCGATGCCGAACAACTGGGCAAAGGCCAGTTCGTACCGCGTCGCCTACCGCTGGATTTCTGCTCGTAGCACAGGAGCCGTGGAATGAAATTACGTGGCCTTTATGCCGTGACCGACAGCCAACTGCTGGCCGGCAAGTTCCTTGCCTATGTGCAAGCCGCGCTGGAAGGCGGCGTGACCTTGCTGCAGTACCGCGACAAAAGCAGCGACGAGGCCCGCCGCCTTCGTGAGGCCGAGGCCCTGCGCAACCTGTGCGAGCGCTACAAGACCCAACTGATCATCAACGATGACGCCGAATTGGCCGCGCGCCTGGGCGTCGGCGTGCACCTGGGCCAGACCGATGGCCCGTTGGCGCCGGTGCGGGCGTTGCTGGGCCACAAGGCAATCGTCGGCTCAACCTGCCACGCCAGCCTGGAGTTGGCCGAACAGGCCGTCAACGAAGGCGCCAGCTACGTCGCGTTCGGGCGCTTCTTCAACTCCAGCACCAAGCCTGGGGCACCCAGCGCAAACCTTGAACTGCTCGAACAGGCCCGCATCAAACTGCATATACCGGTTTGCGCCATCGGCGGCATCACCCTGGAAAACGCCGCCCCGCTGGTGGCCCATGGGGTCGACCTGCTTGCGGTGGTCCACGGCCTGTTCGGCGCCGACAGCACCGCTGAGGTGACGCGCCGCGCCCGCGCCTTCAACGACCTGCTGCACATCAAATAGTCATTTCCGTTTTCGAGAGCCCTACCATGTCCCGTTCCGAAACCCTGTTTGCCAACGCCCAGAAACATATCCCCGGCGGCGTGAACTCGCCTGTTCGCGCGTTCAAGAGCGTCGGCGGCACACCGCTGTTCTTCAAGCACGCCGAAGGCGCGTATGTCACCGATGAAGACGACAAGCGCTACGTTGATTACGTCGGCTCGTGGGGGCCGATGATCCTCGGCCATAGCCATCCGGACGTGCTGGATGCGGTGCGCAAGCAGCTGGAGCACGGGCTGTCCTATGGCGCGCCGACGGCGATGGAAACCGAGATGGCGGACCTGGTCTGCTCCATCGTGCCGTCGATGGAAATGGTGCGCATGGTCAGCTCCGGCACCGAAGCGACCATGAGCGCGATCCGCCTGGCCCGTGGCTACACCGGCCGCGACAGCATCATTAAATTCGAAGGCTGCTACCACGGCCATTCCGACAGCCTGCTGGTCAAGGCCGGTTCCGGCGCCCTGACCCAAGGCGTTCCGAGCTCGGCGGGCGTGCCAGCGGCATTTGCCAAGCACACCCTGACCCTGCCGTTCAACGACCTTGAAGAAGTCGAGAAGATGCTCGGCGAAGTCGGTCAGGAGGTGGCATGCATCATCGTCGAGCCGGTGGCCGGCAACATGAACTGCGTGCCGCCGGCGCCAGGCTTTCTCGAAGGTCTGCGCAGCCTGTGCGACCAGCATGGCGTGGTGCTGATTTTCGATGAAGTGATGACCGGCTTCCGTGTCGCCCTTGGTGGCGCCCAGGCCCACTATGGCGTGACGCCGGATTTGAGCACCTTCGGCAAGATCATCGGTGGCGGCATGCCCGTGGGCTGCTTCGGCGGCAAACGCGCCATCATGGAATGCATCGCGCCGCTGGGCCCGGTCTATCAGGCCGGCACGCTGTCGGGCAACCCGTTGGCGATGGCTGCTGGCCTGACCACCCTGCGCCTGATCAGCCGCCCGGGTTTCCACGCCGAACTGACCGAATTCACCACGCGCCTGCTCGATGGCCTGCAAGTGCGCGCCGACGCGGCCGGCATTCCGTTTGTGACCACCCAGGCCGGCGGCATGTTCGGCCTGTATTTCAGCGGCGCCGATGACATCGTGACCTTCGACGACGTGATGGCCAGCGACGCCGACCGCTTCAAGCGCTTCTTCCACCTGATGCTCGAGGGCGGCGTCTACCTGGCGCCAAGCGCCTTCGAAGCCGGCTTCACCTCCATCGCCCATGGCGAGGCGGAACTGAAGATTACCCTCGACGCGGCTGAACGAGCCTTCGCGGCACTGAAATAAGCCTGTGGATAACTGACGCTGGCTGACACCAGCGTCAGTTATTGCCCATAACCCACCGTGCCTTTTCCTACATATCTGCCCAACAAACCGTCGTTGCGGTTCCTTTGCAGCAGAAAAACGAGTAAAGACTTTGTAAGGATGGCCCCGCTTATTTCATAATGCGCGCTTATTGGATCCCCCGAAGGGTCCACGCGCCCCTCAGAGGTAAGTCGATTCCCATGAACCGCACCGGCCGCACCCTTGCCTTGGGCTGCCTGTTGCTCCTTCAGCCCCTGCTCGCTCATGCACAGGCAGGCGGTAACTCGTTGTTGATCCCGGCGATGGGCCGTTGCACCCTCAACACCCAGCCACAAGATCTCGCACCGGCACTCGACGCCTGTCGAAAAGCGGCCGACGAGGGCGATGCCCAAGCGCAATATGAATTGGGCGAGTTCTACTACGACGGCAAGGCCGCGCCCCGCGACCTCAAGCTGGCCCTCAACTATTTCGAAAAAGCCTCGCTACAAGGCCACGCCCAGGCGCAGTTCAAGCTTGGCGGCATGTTCTTCCATGGCGAAGGCGTACCGGCCAACAATGTCCAGGCGTATATCGTCTTGAAGATGGCGGCGGTCAACGGCGCCGAAGAGGCATTGGACACCGCCGACGAAGTCGCCGAGCAGATGCCCCGCGACGAGCTGGAAGTGGCCACCCAGGTGCTGGGGCAGATCTTTCGCAAATACCTGATGGAATTGCAGAACGCCGACGGACGCACGCCGTTCTCGCCACTGCCCTGATTAATGTTCTGGCCTTGAAGGCCTCATCGCGAGCAAGCTCGCTCCCACAGTTGGCTCTCTGGCGACGCAAGATTTGCGCTCACCGGCGATTTACTGCGGGAGCGAGCCTGCTCGCGATTGGGAGCAACCCGGTCTTGAACCCTACTTCTCAGGCATCGGCATCGGAAACGGCATCACATTGCCGACCGCGCCGCGGGCTTCGCTGATTTTCGGAGTGCCAAGGCGCTCGACCTCATCGATGCGCACGATCGAATGCATCGGCACGAAGCTGCGCACCACGCCTTCGAATTGCGCCTTGAGCTTTTCTTCGCTTGGGTCGACGACCACTTGTGTACGCTCGCCAAAGACGAACTCTTCCACTTCCAGAAAGCCCCACAGATCACTCTGATAGATCTGCTTGGCGTACATCTCGAACACCTGGCCCTGGTTGAGGAAAATCACCTTGTAGATTGGAGCTTCACGTTTGGTCATGGCTGGCGAAACACATCGGCGGGTAAAAATGAGGGCGCGAACTATAGCATAGCCACTGCTCGCGCAGCGGTAGGAACCGGGGGACTTGTTGCCTATAATGCGCGGTTCTTTGAATCACGTGATGATCCGTCCATGGCCAAGAAGCTTTACATCGAAACCCACGGTTGCCAGATGAACGAGTACGACAGCTCGCGCATGGTCGATCTGCTGGGTGAACACCAGGCCCTGGAAGTCACCGCCCGCGCCGAAGACGCAGACGTGATCCTGCTCAACACCTGCTCGATCCGCGAACGCGCCCAGGACCGGGTGTATTCCCAACTGGGCCGCTGGCGTGAACTGAAGCTGGCCAACCCGGAAATGGTCATCGCGGTCGGCGGCTGCGTGGCCAGCCAGGAAGGCGCGGCCATTCGTGACCGCGCGCCGTACGTGGACGTGGTCTTCGGCCCCCAGACCCTGCACCGCCTGCCGGAAATGATCGACGCGGCGCGCGTGACCAAATTGCCCCAAGTCGACGTTTCGTTCCCCGAAATCGAAAAGTTCGACCACCTGCCCGAGCCGCGCATCGACGGCCCCAGCGCTTATGTGTCGGTGATGGAAGGGTGCAGCAAATACTGCACGTTCTGCGTGGTCCCCTATACCCGCGGCGAAGAGGTCAGCCGGCCGTTCGACGACGTGATCGCCGAGATCATCCACCTGGCGGAAAACGGCGTGCGTGAAGTGACCTTGCTGGGGCAGAACGTCAACGGCTATCGCGGCCTGACCCACGACGGTCGCCTGGCGGACCTCGCCGAGTTGATCCGCGTCGTGGCGGCGGTGGACGGTATCGACCGGATCCGCTACACCACGTCCCATCCGTTGGAGTTTTCCGACAGCCTGATCCAGGCCCACGCCGAAGTTCCCGAGCTGGTCAAGCACCTGCACCTGCCGGTGCAATCGGGTTCGGACAGAATCCTCGCAGCGATGAAGCGCAACCACACGGCGCTGGAGTACAAATCCAAACTGCGCAAGTTGCGCGCCGCAGTGCCGGGGATCTGCATCAGCTCGGACTTTATCGTCGGATTCCCTGGCGAAACCGAGAAAGATTTCCAGCAGACCATGAAGCTGATCGAAGACGTGGGCTTCGACTTCTCCTATTCCTTTGTCTACAGCCAGCGCCCCGGCACGCCGGCGGCCGACCTGGCGGATGAGACGCCCGAGGAAGTGAAGAAGGAGCGGCTCAATGCTTTGCAGCACCGTTTGAACCAGCAGGGCTTTGAAATCAGCCGACAGATGGTCGGTTCGATCCAGCGGATCCTGGTCACCGACTACTCGAAAAAAGACCCGGGCGAATTGCAGGGCCGTACGGAAAACAACCGTATCGTCAACTTCCGCTGCGACACGCCAGCCCTGATCGGCCAGTTCGCCGACGTACACATCGACGCCGCGCAACCGCACTCGCTGCGGGGTTCGCTGGTGCAGTAACTGTACAGATCCCTGTGGGAGCGAGCCTGCTCGCGAAAGCGGTCTATCTGCCAACACATGCGCTGAATACAAGACCGTTTTCGCGAGCAGGCTCGCTCCCACAATGGGCTGTGTAGGTCCTGTTGTCAGATTGCGCCGCTTAAGACCTTTCGCACCCAGCCTACTGGCGTTATCCTTGATTTCACCTTAATTGCCCCTGGGCGGCTAAAAACGACCTTGAACGCACCCATCGAACCTCATCGTTTCATTCTCGAGCCCTTTGAGGCTCGCCGCTTCGCCAATCTGTGCGGGCAATTCGACGAGCATCTTCGCTTGATCGAACAGCGCCTGGCCATCGAGATCCGCAATCGCGGGAACCAGTTCGAACTGATCGGCGATCCCAAGCACACCACCTCCGCGGAAAACCTGCTGCGCCGTCTCTACCGAGAAACCAAGGCGAGCGAGCTGTCTCCGGACATGGTCCACCTGTTCCTGCAAGAGTCGGCGGTCGAAGAACTCGACAATCACGCCCCGTCGGAACCTGCCGTGGCCCTGCGCACGAAAAAAGGCATGATTCGCCCTCGCGGCTTGAATCAGCAGCGCTACGTGAAGGAAATCCTGGCCAACGACATCAATTTCGGCATCGGCCCGGCCGGTACCGGCAAGACCTACCTGGCCGTAGCCTGCGCGGTCGACGCGTTGGAGCGCGAACAGGTGCGCCGCATTCTGCTGGTGCGTCCCGCCGTCGAAGCAGGGGAAAAACTCGGTTTCCTGCCCGGCGACCTGACCCAGAAGATCGACCCGTATCTGCGCCCGCTCTATGACGCGCTGTACGAAATGCTCGGCTTCGAATACGTCGCCAAGCTGATCGAGCGACAGGTCATCGAGGTCGCGCCGCTGGCCTACATGCGTGGTCGGACCCTGAACAACAGCTTCATCATCCTCGACGAAAGCCAGAACACCACCGTCGAACAGATGAAGATGTTCCTGACCCGGATCGGTTTCGGCTCCACCGCCGTCATCACCGGGGACATCACCCAGGTCGACCTGCCCCGAGGCACCAAGTCCGGGCTGAACCACGTGATCCAGGTGCTCAAGGACGTCCCGGGCATCAGCTTCACGCACTTCATGCCCAAGGACGTCGTACGCCATCCGTTGGTGCAGCGCATCGTCGAAGCCTACGAGCGTTTCGAGAACCGCGCCGATGAAGATTCGGCCGAAAGCAAAGGCAATCGCCACAATGCTTGAACTCGACCTGCAAGAGGCCAGTGAACACCCCGCCCCCAGCGAAGCCCAGTTCCGCCAATGGTGCGAACTGGCACTGCGCCAGCGCAGCGCCGACTCGGAACTGACGATCCGCCTGGTGGACGAAGCCGAAGGCCGCGAGCTGAACCACACCTGGCGGCAGAAAGACTACGCCACCAACGTGCTGTCGTTTCCCGCCGACGTGCCCGACGAAATGCTCGACATCCCGTTGCTGGGGGACCTGGTGATCTGCGTCCCGGTCGTCGAGCGCGAGGCCGCCGAACAAGGCAAGTCACCCGAAGCCCACTGGGCCCACCTGGTGATCCATGGCTGCTTGCATTTGCTTGGTTACGACCATATGGAAGAGGACGAAGCCGAGGAGATGGAAGCGCTGGAACGAACGTTGCTTGCCGAGCTGGGTCATCCCGACCCGTATGCCGGCGACGAACACTGAAACATCAACCTGTAACGACAAAGGATTCAGAGTAATCGCTATGAGCGAAGATCGATCGACCAACGGGCAGAAGTCATGGCTGGGCAAGCTCACCCAGGCTTTTGCCCATGAGCCGAAAAACCGCCAGGAGCTGTTGGAGCTGCTGCGCGATGCACACCAGAACAAATTGCTGGACAGCGAAGCGCTGGCCATCGTCGAAGGCGCCATCCAGGTGGCTGACCTGCAGGTTCGGGACATCATGGTCCCGCGCTCGCAGATGATCAGCATCAAGGCGACCCAGACTCCCCGCGAATTCCTGCCCGCCGTGGTCGACTCCGCTCACTCGCGCTACCCGGTCGTCGGCGAGAGCCATGACGACGTCATGGGCGTGCTGCTGGCCAAGGACCTGCTGCCGCTGATCCTCCAGGAGAACGGCGACAGTTTCAATATCAAGGACCTGCTGCGCCCGGCCACGTTCGTGCCCGAGTCCAAGCGCCTGAACGTACTGCTGCGTGAATTCCGCGCCAACCACAACCACATGGCCATCGTCATCGACGAATACGGCGGCGTGGCCGGGCTGGTCACCATCGAAGACGTGCTTGAACAGATTGTCGGCGACATCGAGGATGAGCACGACGTCGAGGAAGACAGCTACATCAAGCCCTTGCCCAGCGGCGACTTCCTGATCAAGGCCCTGACGCCGATCGAGAACTTCAACGAGTTCTTCGACAGCGAATTCTCCGACGATGAGTTCGACACCGTCGGCGGCCTGGTGATGAGTGCCTTCGGCCACCTGCCCAAGCGCAACGAAACCACCGAGATCGGCTCCTGGCGCTTCCGCATCCTGAATGCCGACAGCCGCCGGATTCATCTGCTGCGCCTGTCACCCATTGCCCGTTAAACCCTGCAAGAGCCGCTAAGGAAACACATGCGCTGGATAAACCGCCCCGGCTGGCCCGGTAACCTGCTGGCCGTGGCGGCCGGTGCGATCACCACCCTGGCCCTGGCGCCGTTCGATATCTGGCCGCTGGCATTGCTGGCGGTCGGGCTGTTCTATGCTGGCCTGCGCGAGCTCTCGCCGCGCCAGGCCCTGGGGCGCGGCTGGTGTTTCGGTTTCGGCCTGTTTGGCGCCGGCACCAGTTGGATCTACGTCAGCATCCATAACTTCGGTGGCGCCTCGGTGCTGCTGGCCGGGCTTTTGATGCTGCTGTTCATTGCCGCGATCGCTTGGTTCTTCGCCCTGCCCGCCTGGCTCTGGGCGCGCTGGCTGCGGCGCAACGAGGCACCGTTGGCCGATGCCCTGGCCTTCGCCGCGCTCTGGCTGGGCCAGGAAGCCTTTCGGGGCTGGTTCCTGACCGGATTCCCCTGGCTTTACTCCGGCTACAGTCAACTGGACGGCCCGCTGGCCGGCCTTGCACCGCTGGGTGGCATGTGGCTGATCTCCTTCACCCTGGCCCTGACCGCCGCGCTGCTGTACAACGCGCCCCGATTGCTGCGTTCCGGGCGCAAAGGCTTCGTCGTCGCGGGTGTGGCCTTGCTGATCGGCCCCTGGGCGGCCGGCTTTGCGCTCAAGGGGCATGCCTGGACCAGCCCCTCGGGCGAGCCGCTGAGTGTCGCGGCCATCCAGGGCAACATCGAACAAAGCATGAAGTGGGACCCCGAGCAGCTCAACGCGCAACTGGCGCTGTACCGTGACATGAGCTTCACGTCCAAGCGCGTCGACCTGCTGGTCTGGCCGGAAACGGCCGTGCCGGTACTCAAGGAGTCCGCCCAGGGCTACCTGGACATGATGGGCAGTTTCGCCGCCGAGCGGCATTCGGCACTGATCACCGGCGTACCGATCCGCCAGGAAGTACGTCATGAGAAGCGCTATTTCAACGGCATCACCGTGACCGGCGAAGGCGACGGCACTTACCTGAAGCAGAAACTGGTGCCCTTCGGCGAGTACGTGCCATTGCAGGATATCCTGCGCGGCCTGATCGCGTTTTTCGACCTGCCAATGTCGGATTTCGCCCGAGGCCCGGCGGATCAGCCATTGCTGCAGGCCAAGGGTTACCAGATCGCGCCATTCATTTGCTACGAAGTGGTCTACCCGGAATTCGCTGCCAACCTTTCAGCGCGAAGCGACCTGTTGCTGACGATCAGCAACGACACTTGGTTCGGTACGTCGATCGGCCCGTTGCAACACTTGCAAATGGCCCAGATGCGCGCGCTGGAGGCCGGGCGCTGGATGATTCGCGCCACCAACAATGGCGTGACCGGCCTGATCAACCCCTTCGGCCAGATCACCGTCCAGATTCCGCAGTTCCAACGCGGCATCCTCTACGGTGAAGTGGTGCCGATGCACGACCTGACGCCGTACCTTCAATGGCGCTCGTGGCCGCTGATCATTTTGTGTGTATTGCTTTTGGGTTGGGCGCTGGTAGCGAGCCGGATGGCCAAGACGGTTTAACTCGCTTCCCCATCCCTGTGGCGAGGGAGCTTGCTCCCGCTGGACCGGTCCGACGCTTCGGGCGCAGCAGGCCCCGCTTTTTGGGGCCGCTGCGCGCCCCAGCGGGAGCAAGCGCCCTCGCCACAACGGCGATCACCTCGCTCCACGCGGTGTTTCAGCGGTAGAACAACCTATACCCCACCTGCCCCACCGCCTCGTTCATCAACTGCCCCGATTGCCAGATCGCCTTGAATTCCGGCATCCAGCCGCCCAGCGGCCGGGCGTTATCCTGGCCGAGGAAACCCATCGGCGCCGGCACGACCTCAAACCCCGCCCGCTCGAAACTCCACACCGCCCTCGGCATATGCGATGCATGGGTCACGACTACGACGCGCTTGATACCTTCGGACAGCAACACTTGCGCACTCATTTGGGCATTTTCCCACGTGGTGCGGCTACGCTCTTCCTGCCAGCGCACCGTCACGCCGAAATCTTCGAGCATCGAGTCGGCCATCAGCTTCGCCTCGCTGGGCGGCGTACCGTAGTGCAAGCCACCGCTGGTCAGCACCGGCAGCCCGGATGCCTTGGCCAGCCGCGCCGCATAACGCTGGCGCTCAAGGCCAATGCCAGTGGGCTGGTCGGCGCCCCAGGCCAGATCGCCGCGCTCACGACCGGAGCCCAGCACCACGATGGCATCGGCCCTTTGGGCCAAGCTCATCCAGTCACTGCGCAGCAATGGCGGTTCGCGCTCCAACGCCTTGGCGCTCCATTGCACCACCACCGGCAGGCTCATCAACCAGAAACCACCCAGGCCCACGGCGAAACACAAGCGGGCCAGCCGCGGGCGAGAGTTGCGCCACCACCAGGCGAGCGCCAGCAACAACAAAAGAATGCCAGGCGGCAATAGAAGTTGTTTGATGAAATAGCGAAACGGCATCGGGCATCTCCATAGATGCCCGAAGCCTAGGTGGGTTGACGCAAAGCGACAACAGATTCCAAGAACCTCGAATCAAAAAAAAGCGACACGCGTGAATCCGGCCTTTACTTGAACTGCAGGGACCGGACCTTTACAGCATCCTTGTCGGGCGTCCGATCCTTGAGCCAGACAATCTTGGCCGATCGGGGCGCTTCGAGACGCTTGTTTGCCTGGGCCCCATTTGCTGAGGCCTGGTGCCCGGCCTGTTCAAGGTAAGCCTTGACCAGCTCGAACTCTGCGGGGCTCAGGCCTCGCAGTTCCAGCTCTGCCGGGCGTTCATCACGCAAGCGACCGGCGGTTCTTGCGGCGTCCAAGGCCATCCCCAGGCGATCGATCAGTTTTTCATACAACTCAGGTGTAGCGACTTTTCGTTGTGATTCAACCATCCCTCACCTCATTGAAGATAAGACTCACTCCCCATTCAGAAGCTTAGCTTCGCTGGGCAAACCGGCTGGACGCCGCGACCAACGGCCCAGAACCCCGGTCGTCGCCAATGGTCGGCAAAAGGCTCGGCAATGGTTGAGCAGCAATCAGGGTTTCCCTCGGCGGAGCGCGGTCATGTATGCTACGGCGCTTCCTGTAACTCCACTTCCAGCTTGGCTGGGCATCGAAAACGCCGCATTCGGCGTCATCTGCGTCCAGCATGGCAATGAAGAGGATTGGGCCACCCCATTCAGTACAAAAGTAGCCATGCACGAACACTACCAGCCCCGTGAAATCGAAGCCGCCGCCCAGTCGTTCTGGGACGAGCAAAAGTCCTTTGAAGTCAGTGAACAGCCAGGCAAGGAGACGTACTACTGCCTGTCGATGTTCCCTTACCCCAGCGGCAAGCTACACATGGGGCACGTGCGCAACTACACCATCGGCGACGTGATCTCCCGCTACCAGCGCATGCAAGGCAAGAATGTCCTGCAACCCATGGGTTGGGACGCCTTCGGCATGCCGGCGGAAAACGCCGCGATGAAGAACAACGTCGCCCCCGCCAAGTGGACGTACGAAAACATCGCGTACATGAAGACCCAGCTGCGCAGCCTGGGCCTGGCGGTGGACTGGTCCCGCGAGGTGACCACCTGCAAGCCCGACTACTATCGCTGGGAACAATGGCTGTTCACCCGCCTGTTCGAGAAAGGCGTGATCTACCGCAAGAACGGCACCGTGAACTGGGACCCGGTGGACCAGACCGTACTGGCCAACGAGCAAGTGATCGACGGTCGCGGCTGGCGCTCCGGCGCGCTGATCGAAAAGCGCGAGATCCCGATGTACTACTTCAAGATCACCGCCTACGCGGATGAACTCCTGGAGAGCCTCGACGAGCTGACCGGCTGGCCCGAGCAAGTCAAGACCATGCAGCGCAACTGGATCGGCAAGTCCCGGGGCATGGAAGTGCAGTTCCCCTACGACGTCGCCTCCATTGGCGAAGCCGGCACCCTGAAGGTCTTCACCACCCGTCCGGACACCCTGATGGGCGCCACTTACGTGGCCGTGGCCGCCGAGCATCCGCTGGCGACTCTGGCAGCGCGGAACAACCCCGATTTGCAGGCGTTCATCGCCGAATGCAAAGGCGGCAGCGTCGCCGAAGCCGACGTCGCCACCCAAGAGAAGAAAGGCCTGCCGACTTCGTTGTTCGTCGAGCACCCGCTCACCGGCGAGAAACTGCCGGTGTGGGTCGCCAACTACGTGCTGATGCACTACGGCGACGGCGCGGTCATGGCGGTGCCCGCCCACGACGAGCGTGATTTCGAGTTCGCCCACAAATACAACCTGCCGGTCAAGCCAGTCGTGCGCACCAGCGCCGGCGACCAGACACCAGCGCCTTGGCAGGACGCCTACGGCGAACACGGCGAGCTGATCAATTCCGGTGAGTTCGACGGCCTGGATTTCGCTGGCGCCTTCGATGCCATCGAAGTGGCCCTGATCAAGAAGAACCTCGGTGCCTCGCGCACCCAGTTCCGCCTGCGCGACTGGGGCATCAGCCGCCAGCGCTACTGGGGTTGCCCGATCCCGATCGTGCATTGCGACACCTGCGGTGACGTACCGGTGCCGGAAGATCAGCTGCCGGTGGTCCTGCCGGAAGACGTCGTACCCGACGGCGCCGGTTCGCCCCTGGCGCGCATGCCCGAGTTCTACGAGTGCAGCTGCCCGAAATGCGGCGCACCGGCCAAGCGTGAAACCGACACCATGGACACCTTCGTCGAGTCCTCGTGGTACTACGCCCGCTACGCCTCGCCGCACTTTGAAGGCGGCCTGGTGGAAAAATCCGCGGCTGACCACTGGTTGCCGGTGGATCAATACATCGGCGGCATCGAACACGCCATTCTTCACCTGCTCTACGCGCGCTTCTTCCACAAGCTGATGCGTGACGAAGGCCTGGTGAGTTCAAACGAGCCGTTCAAGAACCTGCTGACCCAGGGCATGGTGATCGCCGAGACGTACTATCGTCGCGAAGCCAACGGTGCCTACACGTGGTTCAACCCGAGCGACGTCGAACTCGAACGCGACAGCAAGGCCAAGGTCATCAGCGCCAAGCTGATCGCCGACGGCCTGCCGGTGGAAATCGGCGGCACCGAGAAAATGGCCAAGTCGAAGAACAACGGCGTCGACCCTCAGTCGATGATCGACCAGTTCGGCGCGGACACCTGCCGCCTGTTCATGATGTTCGCCTCGCCACCGGACATGAGCGCCGAATGGTCCGACTCCGGCGTCGAGGGCTCGCACCGCTTCCTCAAGCGCGTCTGGCGCCTGGCCCAGGCCCACGTCACCCAGGGCCTGCCGGGCAAACTGGACGTCGCCAGCCTGAACGATGACCAGAAAGCCGTCCGTCGTTCGATTCACCTGGCGATCAAGCAGGCCAGCCACGACGTCGGCCAGAACCACAAATTCAACACCGCCATCGCCCAGGTGATGACGCTGATGAACGTACTGGAAAAAGCCGCCCAAGGCACCGAGCAGGATCGCGCACTGATTCACGAAGGCCTGGAAGCAGTGACGCTGCTGCTGGCGCCGATCACCCCGCACATCAGCCACGAGTTGTGGAATCGCCTGGGTCACGCTGACCCGGTGATCGACGCCCGCTGGCCGCTGGTGGACGAAAGTGCGCTCGTGCAGGACAGCCTGACCCTGGTCATCCAGGTCAACGGCAAACTGCGTGGCCAGATCGAAATGCCGGCCGCCGCCACGCGCGAAGAAGTCGAAGCCGCCGCGCGGGCCAACGAAAACGTGCTGCGCTTCGTCGATGGCCTGACAATCCGCAAAGTGATCGTCGTGCCCGGCAAACTGGTCAACATCGTCGCAAGCTAATTGGATCGGGCGTCCGGGCCAAGGGCCCGGCGCCGAATTTGACCTGCGGGGCCGCACGCTCGGCCCATGGGTTTCAAGGGGAGCAACAAGATGATCAAACGTAATCTGCTGGTTATGGGCCTGGCGGTCCTGTTGAGCGCCTGCGGCTTCCAGCTGCGCGGCACCGGCACCACCGAACTGGCCATCACCGAACTGGACCTCAGCGCGCGCGACGCCTATGGCGATACCGTAAAAGCATTGCGCGACACGCTGGAAGACAGCGGCGTGAAAGTCTACAGCGGTGCGCCGTACAAGCTGGTATTGACCCGCGAACAGCAAAGCCAGCGCAGCCTGAGCTATGCCGGCGCCGGTCGCTCGGCCGAATACGAGCTCAACAACGTGCTGAACTATGAAATCCGCGGGCAAAACAACCTGGTGCTGCTGGACGACAAGCTGCAAGTACAGAAGGTCTACCTGCATGACGGCAACAACATCACCGGCTCCGACCAGGAGTCCAGCGAAGTACGCGAAGAAATGCGTCGCGACCTGGTACAACGGATGATGCTGCGCCTGCAACAACTGAGCCCGGCCCAGTTGGAGCAACTGCAACAGACCGCCGACGCCAAGGCCAAGGCCGAAGCCGAAGCGCTGGAAGCAGCACGCAAGGCGGAAGCGGAAACCCCGCAACAATCGCCTATGCAAATTCCTGCTCCATAAGCCTTGCGGGGCGCCTCGGCGCCCCGCTCGCCTTCTCTCCTGAACAGCGTTTATGAAACTGGCCCCCGCCCAACTCGGCAAACACCTGCAAGGCGCCCTCGCGCCGGTCTACATCATCAGCGGCGATGACCCGCTGCTGTGCCAGGAAGCCGCCGACGCCATCCGCTCCGCCGCTCGCCAACAAGGCTTCGACGAACGCCAGGTGTTCGCGGCCGACGCCAGTTTCGACTGGGGCACGCTGCTGCTGGCAGGGGCGAGCATGTCGCTGTTTGCCGAAAAACGCCTGCTGGAACTGCGCTTGCCCTCGGGCAAACCCGGTGACAAAGGCGCCGCCGCGCTGATCGAATATTGCTCGCGACCGGCCGAAGACACGGTGCTGCTCATCAGCCTGCCGAAACTCGACGGCAGCGCGCAGAAAACCAAATGGGGCAAGGCGCTGGTCGAAGGTCCACAGACCCAGTTCGTGCAGATCTGGCCGGTGGATGCCAGCCAGCTGCCGAACTGGATCCGCCAACGCCTGTCCCAGGCCGGTCTATCGGCCAGCCAGGACGCGGTTGAACTGATTGCCGCCCGGGTCGAAGGCAACCTGTTGGCCGCCGCCCAGGAAGTCGAAAAGCTCAAGCTGATGGCCGAGGGCGGCCAGATCACCGTGGAAACGGTGCAGGCCGCCGTGGCTGACAGCGCCCGCTTCGATGTCTTCGGGCTGACCGACGCAATCCTCAACGGCGAAGCCGCTCATGCCTTGCGCATGCTCGAAGGCCTGCGGGGCGAAGGCGTCGAACCTCCGGTGATCCTCTGGGCCCTGGCCCGGGAGCTGCGGCTGCTGGCCAACCTGTCGCTGCAATACAGCCAGGGGGTGCCCCTGGACAAGGCCTTCAGTCAGGCTCGCCCGCCAGTGTGGGACAAGCGCAAACCGCTGATGAGCAAGGCGCTGCAACGCTATTCCGCGTCACGCTGGGCCCAATTGCTGCTCGAGGCCCAGCGCATCGACGCGCAGATCAAGGGCCAGGCCGCCGGCTCGCCGTGGATGAGCCTCAGTCGGTTGTCGTTGTTGATGGCCGGACAACGACTCCCTTTACCCGCGGAATAAACCTCTTTTCCAAGCAACAGACTTTTTGTGTCAAGCATGATTTTGTGGCGAGGGAGCCACAATCCCCTCGCCATCTTGAAATTTCCTACGCAATGCAGGGACTGGACAAAACCCCAGTCCTGTCCCATGATTCCCCCCGCACAACCACCCCTACGAGAGATCCAATCATGAGCAAAAAGCCATCCAGGCATGGCCCCAACAAAGCCAAGTCCATCGTCGCCCAACCCCTGTTCCGCAGCCGCCAGGAACGACCCGCCAAGGGCAAAGGCAGCTACCGCCGCGAAGCCTTCCAGTCTGACAACTGGGAGGCTTCTTGCTTTCTGGCGGCATGAAACACCTGGACAAGCCCTACAGCCCTTTCGCATGTTAAGGTCAGCACCTGATTTGATTTTCTGGACCCCTGAATGCCCTTCTGTCTTCCCCGTGGTTGGCCTTTGCGCCAATTGATTGCCGCCACAAGCGTTGTCCTGCTGGTGGCCTGTGCAGAGAAACCCACCGCCGCCGACGCCCAACCGCTCCAGACCGCTCCCGTCGTGACAGCGCCGGCTATCGTGCCGCCTGTCGTGCCTACCGGGGACGACCTGGCCATCGTGCCCACCCAGACCTTTGCCGAATGGCAAGCCGGGTTCCGCAAGCAGGCATTGGCCGCCGGGATTCGAGCCGACCTGTTCGACCGCGCCTTCATCGGCGTCAGTCCGGACATGAGCGTGATCAAGGCCGATCGCAGCCAACCTGAATTCACCCGGCCGGTGTGGGAATACCTCGACGGAGCGTTGTCGCCTCTGCGGGTACGCAAGGGCCAGGCGTTGGTCCAGCAGCACGCCGATATCCTGCAAAGCATCGAGCAACGCTATGGCGTCGATCGCGCGGCGTTGGTGGCGGTGTGGGGCATGGAGAGCAATTTCGGCCAGTTCCAGGGCACCAAGGCGGTCATCAACTCCTTGGCGACCCTGGCCTATGAAGGACGACGCCCAGGTTTTGCCCACGCACAACTGATCGCCGCGCTGCAGATCCTGCAACAGGGCGATATCACGCCAGAAAAAATGCTCGGCTCCTGGGCCGGCGCCATGGGCCAGACCCAGTTCATTCCAACCACCTACAACACCCATGCGGTGGACTTCGACGGCGACGGCCGCCGGGACATCTGGGGCAGCTCTACCGACGCCCTGGCCTCGACCGCGCATTACTTGCAAAACTCCGGATGGCAGCGCGGCCAGCCGTGGGGGTTCGAGGTGCGGCTGAAGGAAGGCTTCGACTATCCGCTGGCCGACGGCTTGATCCGCAAGCCCGTCGCCGAGTGGCTGCAACTGGGTGTAAGCCTGCCCAACGGCGCCCAGCCGCCGGCCGGCTCCGAACATTTGTCGGCAGCCCTGCTGTTGCCCGCGGGCTATCGCGGCCCGGCGTTCCTGGTGCTCGATAACTTCCGTGCAATTCTCAAATACAACAACTCGTCGTCCTATGCATTGGCGGTCAGCCTGCTGTCGGAGCGTTTCAGCGGCGCAGGGCTGATTGACGGCTCATGGCCAAAGGACGACTTGCCCCTGAGCCGCAGCGAACGCATCGAATTGCAGACCCTGCTGGGCAAACATAATTACGACGCTGGCAACCCCGACGGCATCATCGGCGCCAATACCCGCAAGGCGATCCGCAGCGCCCAGCAGTCGCTTGGCTGGCCGGCGGATGGGTATCCGACGCACAAATTGCTGGAAGCGTTGCGTAGCCGTTGAAGCCGCTTATGGCGGAGTATCGCCATCGCGAGCAGGCTCGCTCCCACAAGGTCCTTGGAAAGCCTGTGGGAGCGAGCCTGCTCGCGATGACTGATTTGCAAACGCTCAATAACTAGCGACTGACCACCACATCCTGCCCCAACACCAGCCTCTTCTCCCCCGCATCCAGCGTCACCAGCGCCCCCATGGGCAACGTCAGGTTCGGATCACAGTGCCCGCTGCGCCAACCCGACAACACCGGGATGCGCAACGGCGCGAAGGTCTGCTTGAACAAGCGATTCAACGCCTCGACGTCCACACCCGCCACGTCTCCCAACAGCACTCCTCGCAATTTGGCCAGGGTTCCCGCCAATCGCAGCTGGGTGAGCAGGCGATCGATGCGGTAAAGCGGCTCGTTGACGTCCTCCACCAGCAGGATCACCCCTTCGGCGTCGATTTCGTAGGGCGTGCCCATGGTCGCGGCAATCATCGACAGATTGCCCCCCAGCAAACGGCCGTGGGCGATGCCCGGTTCGACTGTGGTCAACGGATACGCTGCCGGATGGCTCAACACGTCACCGGCCTTCAATTGCCCGCGTAGCAGGCTGAAGAATGAGGTAATGGTCGATGGCTCCTTGTCGCCCAACAGGTCGGCATTGAGCAAGGGGCCGTGGAAGGTGACGAAGCCTGCGTAGCGGCTGATGGCCAGGTGCAGGGCTGTGATGTCGCTGTAGCCTACGAATGGCTTGGGGTTGCCTTTCAAGAGGTTGAAGTCGATGCGATCGAGTAGACGCGGGGTGCCGTAGCCGCCGCGCAGGCAGATGATGGCTTTGACTTCTGGATCGGCGAAGGCGGCGTGGAGGTCGTTGAGGCGTGTTTCGTCGCTGCCGGCGAGGTAGCCGTTCGTTTCGTAGACGCCTGGGAAGATGCGCAGTTCGTGGCCCCTTGCGCGCATCCATTGGATCGCTTTCTCCGTATCCAGGGGGGCGGGGCCGGCGGGGGCGATCACGCCGACCAGGCCTTCGGGTGGGAGGGCTGGGACGGGGTGATGTGGGGTTAGAGTGTGGACCATGGGTTTTCCGATTTTTAAATCGTGTGAATATCCGTTTCTGCGGTAACGGCGGCTTATGGTTCCGCTCTTACAGCGGGTCACTTTTGGAAAGAGCGCCAAAAGTAACCAAAAACGCTCCGCCCCACCACTCGGCACCTCGCCTAGGCTCGGCGTACCCTCACTCCGGCATTGCTCCGTGGGCCCGCCGCGAAGGGCCATCCATGGCCCAGCGCGGCTATCCCGGCATCCATGCCGGGATATCCACTGCGCAATGCCTGCGTTCGGCCAGCGTGGTTTAACGGGGCGCCAAGATCAAGATCAAGATCAAGGTCCAAAGCAAGAGCGACACAAAATTCATATGCGCCGCAAACTCCTGTGGGAGCGAGCTTGCTCGCGATGAGGCCGGCACATTCGGCATAACCGCAAACTGACACATCGCTATCGCAAGCAAGCCCCCCACAGAAGAAACGCGCTCACCAAAAAACAGGTCGGCCTAAAGGCCGCCTCGCTTTTGCTTTTGCTTTTGATCTGAAACGCCCCGTTAACCACGATGCCTTCGTTCAGGCATGCCGAGCCTAGGCGAGGCACCGAGTGGTGGGGCAAAGCCTTTTTGGTTACTTTTTTGGCGTCTGAAAAAAGTAACCCGCCGTAAGGGCGGAACCATAAGCCGCCATCACACAATAACGGATCTACACACCACCCAAAGCTAAAAGATCAGGACCCCAGAAGCTCAGCCTTGACCAATTTGGCCTGCTCATCAGCATGATACGAAGAACGCACCAAAGGCCCCGAGGCCACATTCTTGAAGCCCATCTTGTACCCCTCCTCAGCAAACCAGGCAAAGGTATCCGGGTGCACAAAACGCTGCACCGGCAAGTGGCTGCGCGAAGGTTGCAGGTACTGCCCCAAGGTCAACATGTCGATGTCATGCTCACGCATGCGCTTCATGACTTCGATGACTTCCTCATCGGTCTCACCCAGGCCCAGCATCAAGCCGGACTTGGTCGGAATATGCGGCATCATTTGCTTGAAGCGTTGCAGCAGGGTCAACGACCACTGGTAATCCGAACCCGGACGCGCGGCCTTGTACAGGCGCGGCACGGTTTCCAGGTTGTGGTTGAACACATCCGGCGGCTCGGCGGCGGTGATTTCCAGGGCGATGTCCATGCGGCCGCGGTAGTCCGGCACCAGGGTTTCCAGTTGGACATTCGGCGACAGCTTGCGGATTTCGCGGATGCAGTCGGCAAAGTGCTGGGCACCGCCGTCACGCAGGTCGTCGCGGTCCACCGAGGTGATGACCACGTACTTGAGCTTCAGGTCAGCGATGGCGATGGCCAGGCTTTCCGGCTCGTTGGTGTCCAATGGCTTCGGACGGCCGTGGCCGACGTCACAGAACGGGCAGCGACGGGTGCAGATGTCGCCCATGATCATGAACGTCGCGGTGCCGCCGGAGAAGCATTCGCCCAGGTTCGGGCAGGAGGCTTCTTCGCAGACGCTGTGCAGCTTGTGCTTGCGCAGCAGCGCCTTGATGCGGTCGACTTCCGGAGAGACCGGGATGCGCACGCGGATCCAGTCGGGCTTCTTCGGCAATTCGGTGGTCGGGATGATCTTGACCGGGATGCGTGCAACCTTCTCGGCGCCGCGCAGCTTGACGCCGGCCTCTACCTTGGCACGCGGGGCCGGACGCTCGGTGACGTCCAGCGTCGGGATCATGGTTTGCACTGCATCAGTAGTCATATCAGTCGATTCCGCCCGTGAGGGTCGTCTGCTCAGCATAGTCGAGGTGTTTGACGAGCTGCGCGCGCAGCCGGGCATTTACCTCGGCAAATTCAATCGATCCTGTGTGATCGCGCAGCTGGGTCATCGCCAGCCCTGCGTAGCCACAGGGATTAATCCGTCGAAACGGCTCAAGATTCATGTCCACGTTCAACGCCAGGCCGTGAAACGAACAGCCATGGCGGATCCGCAGCCCAAGGGAGGCGATCTTCGCCCCGTCGACGTACACGCCCGGCGCATCGGGCTTTGCCGCCGCGCTTACGCCGTAGCTGGCGAGCAAATCGATCAGGCACGTTTCCATGCGGGTGACCAGCTCGCGTACACCGAATCCCAGCTTGCGCACATCCAGCAACAGATAGGCGACCAGTTGGCCGGGCCCATGGTAAGTCACCTGCCCGCCCCGGTCGACCTTCACCACCGGGATGTCGCCGGGCAACAACAAGTGCTCGGCCTTGCCCGCCTGGCCCTGGGTGAACACCGGTGGGTGCTCGACCAGCCAGACTTCATCGTCGGCGGTGGTACCGCGTTCGTTCGTGAAGCGTTGCATGGCATGCCAGACCGGCTCGTAAGCCATCGTGCCCAGCTCGCGAAAGCCCAGCGTGCCCGGCATCACAACACCATGTGCACGAAACCGGTCGCTCGCAGCTCGCTGTTGATGTCGTAGAGCTGTTCCTGGCCGGTGGCAATGATATGCAGCTGGATGGTCGTGTACTTGCCGTTGGTACTCTGGCGCTCGGCCAGCGTCTTGAGGTCAACGGTGGCGTGCTTCTCAAGGATCGCGACGATCTTGTCCTTGAAGCCCACACCGGTGTCGCCGATTACTTTGATCGGGTAGTCCTCGCAAGGAAACTCGATCTTTGGCGCCTTTACTTCGGAGTCTGTCATGGCGTAACGGCCTCGCAAGCCGTGGTAACGAACATGGCCCCGTGCCGGAAAGGAACGGGGCCATGCAGGTCAACACTTGAAATCAGTTGAACAAGCCGTAGAAGAATAGACGGATGCTATCCCACATGCGGCGGAAAATACCACCTTCCTCGACCGCATCCAGCGCGATCAGGTCGGCGCTGTGCACCACTTTGTCGTCCAGTTTGACTTCGACCTTGCCGATGACGTCACCCTTGGCGATCGGCGCGGTCAGTTGCGGGTTCATGGTCATGCTGGCGGCGAGCTTCTTGAGCTGGCCTTTAGGCAAGGTCATGGTCAGGTCCTGGGCCAGGCCGGCCTTGACCTGGTTGGTGGCGCCTTTCCAGACCTGGGCCTGGGCCAGTTCGGTGCCCTTCTGGTAGAAGGTCTGGGTTTCGAAGAAGCGGAAACCGTAGGTCAGCAGCTTCTGGGTCTCAGCGGCGCGGGCCACTTCGCTGTTGGTACCGAACACCACGGCGATCAGCCGCATGCCGTCACGAACGGCCGACGACACCATGCAGTAACCCGCTTCCTCGGTGTGGCCGGTCTTCAGACCGTCGACAGTCTTGTCGCGCCACAGCAGCAGGTTGCGGTTGGGCTGCTTGATGCCATTCCAGAAGAACTCTTTCTGGGAATAGATGGCGTAGTGCGCCGGGTCTTCATGAATGATGGCCCGCGCCAGGATCGCCATGTCGTGAGCCGACGAATAATGCTCCGGGTTCGGCAGACCGGTCGGGTTCATGAAGTGACTGTTGGTCATGCCCAGGTCGGCCACGGTCTTGTTCATCATGTCGGCGAATGCGTCTTCGCTGCCGGCGATGTGCTCGGCCAGGGCGACGCTGGCGTCGTTGCCGGACTGGATGATGATCCCGTGCAGCAGGTCGCTGACGGTCACTTGCGAACCGACCTTGATGAACATCCGCGAACCGCCGGTGCGCCAGGCGTTCTCGCTGACGGTCACCGGATCGTTTTCACCGATCTGGCCACGACGGATTTCCAGCGTGGCGATGTAGGCCGTCATCAGCTTGGTCAGGCTGGCCGGTGGCAGACGCTGGTCACCGTTGTTTTCCACCAGCACCTCGCCGCTGCTGGCATCCATGAGCACAAAGGATTTGGCGGCCAATTGAGGCGGCGCCGGCATCATCTCGACCGCGAACGCGGCCGGTGAGAGAAGCAGCGGGACTAGCAGGCAAAGGCGTTTGGCAAAGGTGGTGATGTTCATCCGTCTCTCGAAATCGCTAATGGAAACTGCCCGGAGGCAATACTAAACAGGCAGCTTTCTAACGGGCCGCCGCGCACTTAAGTTGCTCACTCACAACCCTTGCCGGGCTTTTGTTATTCATCGAGCCAACAACCTGACCCGCCCAAACCACAAGCGGGCCTCAATCAATTATTCAGCGGTGACCAGGCTCGGCGAACCGAGATTGGCCAGGCGCACGCTGTTCTGTACCTGCTGGACCTCACCCGGAGAACCGATCGGCCCCAGGCGCACCCGATGCAGTGTCTGCTGGTTGCGCACGATCGAGCTGATGAACACCGGCGCGCTGACCATCGAGCTCAGCTTCGATCTCAACAGTTCTGCAGCGTCCGGGTTGGCGAACGCGCCCACTTGAAGATACTGGCCAGACGCTGTTGCAGAAGCGTTTTTTTTTGCGTCGATCTGCACGGGCACCACGGCCGCCGCATGCTGCTGCGGCGGTGGGGTCCATTGCTCGACCGTGCCGGTGGAAGCCGTCACGGTTGGCGCGGCATTCTGCGCTACTTTTGGCTCGTTGAGCATCAAAGGCGCCGGACGGCCGCGCTGGGCCCACCATTCCTGCGGATCGATGCCCTCGACTTTTACCCGCGCGGTGCCAGTTTCAGCGTAACCGAGCTTTTTCGCCGCCGCATACGACAAGTCGATGATGCGATCGGAATAGAACGGCCCACGGTCGTTGACACGCAGGATCACCGTCTTGTTGTTGTCCAGGTTGGTCACCCGCACATAACTGGGCAGTGGCAAGGTCTTGTGGGCCGCGCTCATGCCATAGAGGTCGTAGACCTCGCCATTGGCGGTGTTCTGGCCGTGGAACTTGGTGCCGTACCAGGACGCCGTGCCCGAGGCGACGTAGCGCTTGGATTCAGCCATCGGGAAATAGGTCTTGCCCAGCACTGTATACGGGTTGGCCTTGTAGGGGCCGGTGTGCAGGGTCGGCGTCGCGTCGGGAATGCGCGAGACATCCACGTCCCACCACGGCGCGCCGTCCTTGTGGGCCCGGTTGATGTCCAGGCCTGGGGTGGCGCGCACGACGTTGGGGCTTTTCTGGGTGGGTGCGCGGCTGGTCGAACAACTGACAACCAGTAACGACAGCGCCGCCAATGCCACCAGCTTGAGGGGCCTGGCTTTCAGGGGTTGATAGGTAGGCAATGCCTGCATTATTTGACGCCCCGTGCTTTGACCAGCTCTTCAGACAGTTGATATACAGCCATGGCGTACATCACGCTGCGGTTATAACGCGTAATCGCGTAGAAATTCTTCAGGCCCATCCAATATTCAGGGCCCTGCTCGCCTTCCAGGCGCATCGCGGTGACCGACATATCGTCACGCAGCGCATCATGACTCGACCAGCCCAGCGCTCGCAACTCCCCGACGGTTTTCGTCGGCTCGATCCCTTCGGTCAAGCCCTCGTCAACCTGCTCGCCGCGCACGTCGGCACGGCTGACCACCGGCTCGCCGGCTTCCCAGCCGTGGCGCTTGAAATAACTGGCAACGCTACCGATCGCATCGGTCGGGTTGGTCCAGATATTGATGTGGCCATCACCGTCGAAATCCACCGCGTAGGCGCGGAAACTGCTGGGCATGAATTGCGGCAGGCCCATGGCTCCGGCGTAGGAACCCTTGAGAGTCAGCGGATCGACCTGCTCTTCGCGGGCCAACAGCAGAAACTCGCGCAGCTCCTTGCGGAAGAACTCGGCGCGCGGCGGATAATCGAAGCCCAGGGTCGACAATGCGTCGATGACCCGGAAATTGCCGGTGTTGCGGCCAAAGAAAGTTTCAACGCCAATGATCGACACGATGACCTGGGCCGGCACGCCATATTCCTGCTCGGCGCGAGCCAGGGCCGCCTCGTGCTGACGCCAGAAGTCCACGCCCCGGGCGATACGCGCCTCGGTGATGAACATCGGCCGGTACTCGCTCCACTGCTTGACGCGCTCGGCGGGCCGGGAGATCGCATCGAGGATCGACTGCTTGCGCTCGGCCTCGCGGAACACCCCCATCAGCTGCTCGCCGGCAAACCCGTAGTCGCGGGTCATCTCACCGACGAACTCGGCCACCTGCGGCGAGCCTTCGTATTCGCCCGCCAAGGCATGCGGCGCACAGCCCAGTAAGCCGACCAGGCCGACCCACGGCGCATATCGCGTCGACCAGCCACGCATTGCTTGCATTGAACTCTTCACCTTATTCAAACCTGCGCGATCCATTTGCGATGCGTATGAATCGACATCAAAACCCCAAACGCTGACAGTAGCGTCACCAGCGAAGTTCCTCCGTAGCTAATGAATGGCAACGGCACCCCCACGACCGGCAACAGGCCACTGACCATACCGATGTTGACGAAAACATAAACAAAAAAAGTCATGGTCAGGCTGCCAGCAAGCAATTTGCCGAACAGGGTCTGGGCCTGGGCGGTGATCACCAGGCCTCGCCCGATCAGCAGCAGATAGATCAGCAGCAGCACGCAGATGCCTACCAGGCCGAACTCCTCGCCCATCACGGCAATGATGAAGTCGGTATGGCTTTCCGGCAAAAAGTCCAGGTGCGACTGGGTGCCCATCAGCCAACCCTTGCCGAACACCCCACCGGAACCGATGGCGGCCTTGGACTGGATGATGTTCCAGCCGGTGCCCAGCGGATCGCTTTCCGGGTCGAGGAATGTCAGGACGCGTTGCTTCTGGTAGTCGTGCATCACGAAATACCACATGGCCACCGACACCGGCACGGCGGCGGCGATCACGCTGAGGATCCAGCGCCAGCGCAACCCGCCCATGAACAGCACGAACGCGCCGCCGGCCAGGATCAGCAGCGAAGTGCCCAGGTCCGGCTGGCGCACGATCAGGATGAACGGGATACCGATCAGCAACAGGCTGATACATACATGCTTGAGTTGCGGCGGCAACGAGCGTTTGGCCAGGTACCAGGCAATGGTCGCCGGCATGATGATCTTGAGAAATTCCGAGGGCTGGAAACGGATCACCCCGGGGATGTTGATCCAGCGGGTGGCGCCCATGGCGTTATGACCCATGATGTCCACCACCACCAGCAACCCCACGCCGACCACATAGGCCAGTGGCACCCAGCGCGCCATGAAGCGTGGTTCGAGTTGGGCGATGACGATCATCGACACCAGGCCGATGCCGAACGAGGTGGCCTGCTTGGCCAGCAGGTCCCAATTCTTGCCGCTGGCTGAATAAAGTACGAACAGGCTGCCGGCCGCCAGTGTCAGCAGCAGGATCAGCAGCGGACCGTCGATGTGCATGCGCTGCAGCAACGTGGCGCGACGGCGCATCACATCTTCGCTGGAGAGGATGCGGTCGAAATTATTCTTCACGGGCCGTAGCCTCCGCGCTGATCGGGCTTGCGAATTCGGGCTTGAGCTGGCCGTGCTCATCCAGCAGCCAGGCGTCCATGACCTGGCGCACCACCGGCGCGGCGACACCAGAACCGGACTCACCGTTCTCGACCATTACCGAGACGACGATCTTCGGGTTATCGGCCGGCGCGAAACCGACGAACAAGGCGTGGTCGCGGTGGCGCTCCTGGACCTTGGAGCGGTCGTACTTCTCACCCTGCTTGATGGCCACGACCTGGGCGGTCCCGCTCTTGCCGGCGATCCGGTATTGCGCACCGATGGAAGCCTTGCGCGCCGTGCCCCGGGCACCGTGCATTACCTGTTGCATGCCGATGTTGACCTTCTGCCAGTCCGATGGATTGCGCAGGATGATGTCCGGCACCGGGTCCGGATCCACGGGCTTCTGGCCCTCGATGGTCTTGGCCAGGTGCGGGCGATACCACTTGCCCTTGCTCGCCACCAGAGCCGTGGCCTGGGCCAGTTGCAACGGCGTGGCCTGCATGTAGCCCTGGCCGATCCCCAGGATCAAGGTTTCGCCCGGGAACCAGGCCTGTCGGCGGGTCGCGCGCTTCCACTCCCGAGACGGCATCAGGCCCGGCGATTCTTCGAACATGTCCAGGGAGACTTTCTGGCCGAGACCGAACTTGTTCATGTAGGACGACAACCGATCGATCCCCAGCTTGTGGGCCAGGTCATAGAAGTAGGTATCGTTGGAGCGCATGATCGCCGTTTCCAGGTCCACGTAGCCGTCACCGGTGCGGTTCCAGTTGCGGTACTTGTGGTCGTAGTTCGGCAGTTGGTAATAACCGGGGTCATAGACCCGGCTCGATGCAGTGACCACGCCGGCATCCAGCCCGGCGATCGCCACGGCCGGCTTGATGGTCGACCCCGGCGGATACAGGCCGCGCAACACGCGGTTGAACAGCGGCCGGTCGATGGAATCGCGCAGCTCGGCGTAGGCCTTGAAGCTGATGCCGGTGACGAACAGGTTCGGGTCGAAGCTTGGCTGGCTGACCATCGCCAGGACTTCGCCGGTGCTGGGGTCCAACGCGACCACGGCGCCACGCCGTCCGCCCAGCGCCGCTTCGGCGGCTTCCTGCAACTTGATGTCCAGGCTCAGGACGATGTCCTTGCCAGGAATCGGGTCGGTGCGCTTGAGCACCCGCAACACCCGGCCTCGGGCGTTGGTCTCGACTTCCTCGTATCCCACCTGGCCGTGCAGCTCGGCCTCGTAGAAACGCTCGATACCGGTCTTGCCGATATGGTGGGTGCCGCTGTAGTTGACCGGATCGAGGGTCTTGAGCTCTTTCTCGTTGATCCGTCCCATGTAGCCGACCGAGTGGGCAAAGTGCGGCCCTTGCGGATAATGCCGCACCAACTGCGCCACCACCTCGACGCCGGGCAGGCGGAACTGGTTCACCGCGATCAGCGCGATCTGCTCTTCGGTCAGCTCGAACATGATCGGCACCGGCTCGAAGGGGCGCCGGCCCTGGCGCATGCGCTTCTCGAAAATCGCCCGGTCCTCGGGTGTCAACTGCAGCACCTCGACGATCACGTCGAGGACTTTTTGCCAGTCGCCAGAGCGCTCGCGGGTCATGCTCAGGCTGAAGCTAGGCCGGTTATCGGCCACCACCACGCCATTGCGGTCGAAAATCAGCCCTCGGGTCGGCGGAATCGGCTGTACGTGGACGCGGTTGCTCTCCGAGAGGGTCGAGTGATACTCGTACTGGATGACCTGGAGGAAATACAGCCGCGCGATCAGCACGCCGATCAGCGTGACCACGGCGATAGCCCCGAACACGACGCGGCCCCGCACCAGACGGGCGTCTTTTTCGTGGTCCTTGATGCGGATCGGCTGAGGCATGAGGGCAGGATTACTTGTGATAAGGGTGCCCGGACAAGACTGTCCAGGCACGGTACAACTGTTCACCGATCAGGATCCGCACCAGTGGGTGCGGCAACGTCAGGGGCGACAACGACCAGCGCTGATCGGCCCGCGCACAGACTTCAGGCGCCAGCCCTTCCGGGCCACCGACCATGAAATTGACCGTGCGCGAATCCAGTCGCCAGCGATCGAGCTCCACCGCCAGTTGCTCGGTGCTCCAGGGCTTGCCGTGGACTTCGAGCGTGACGATCCGCTCGTTCGGCCCGACCTTGGCCAGCATGGCTTCGCCTTCCTGGCGGATGAAACGCGCCACGTCAGCGTTCTTGCCACGGGTATTGAGCGGAATTTCCACCAGTTCCAGGGCCAGCTCGGACGGAAGACGCTTGGCATATTCATGCCAGCCTTCTTCCACCCACTTGGGCATGCGAGAACCGACGGCGATCAGGCGCAGTCGCACAGCGATCCCTTATTGCTGGTCTTTGTTGAGCTTGGTGAAGTGCTCATGGGAGTTTTCCGGGCTGTGGTGCGCGGCACTGGCCGAACGGCTCTGCTCGGCGCCTGCCCACAGGCGTTCCAGGTCGTAGAACTGGCGCGCCGACGCGGTCATCATGTGAACGATGACATCGTCCATGTCCAGCAGCACCCAGTCGCTTTCGCCCTTGCCTTCTTCGCCCAACGGCTTGGCGCCTTGCTTTTTGACTTCTTCGCGAACTTTTTCCAGCATCGCATTGATCTGGCGATTGGAGGTACCGGTGGCGATGATCATGTAGTCGGTGATGCTCTGCTTCTCGCGAACGTCGATCACCTGGATGTCCTGGGCCTTGACGTCTTCCAGGGCCGCCACGGCCACCTTGACCAGCTCTTCGCCGGTCAGCGCCACGCCGGCGTGTGCTTCTACCGGCAGCGGGGCGCTCTTGAAGGTGCCCTTGCGCTTAACTTTGTTCAGGTCTTTGTCAGTCATAGAAAACTCGTTTTGCTCATGTGTTCGGGTGCTCGGTACACGTGGATTCGTGTCGGCGGAGCACGCCTTGTTCAGTTCGACGCACGGTACAGCCCGTGCGCATCGATGTAGGCCAGGACCGCGTCGGGCACCAGGAAACGTACCGACTTACCGCTGGCCAGCAGTTGACGGATCTGGGTGGCGGATACCGCGAGCGGCGTCTGCCAGACGAATGCAATCTGTCCGCTCGGCCCCTTGAGGGCCAGCGGGTCGCTCACCGAGCGCGCCGCCAGCAGGTTGCGCAAGGCATCCGGCGGTTCGCTGTCGGCATCCGGGCGTTGCAGCACCAGGATGTGGCAATGCTGGAGCAACTCTTCCCAGCGATGCCAAGTGGGCAGGCCGCAAAAAGCGTCCCAGCCCAGAAGCAGAAAAACCTGGGCATCAGCGGCCAGTTCGGCACGCATCAGCTCCAGGGTATCAATGGTGTAGGACGGTTTGTCCCGCTGCAATTCGCGGGCATCCACCACCAACGGCGCCACGCCGGCCACCGCGCACTCGACCATCGCCAGGCGATCCCGGGCCGACACCTGCGGCGTGTCCCGATGAGGCGGCCGGGCGCTGGGCGTCAGGCGCAACTCATCGAGGGCCAGCGCGTCGGCGACTTCCAGCGCACCGCGCAGATGGCCGATGTGCACCGGGTCGAATGTGCCACCCAGGATACCAATGCGCTTTGGCGCGATCGCCGTCACAACGGGCATCGTCATAGAGGCCAGTGGGTCGAGGTCGCCCAAGTCAGGCCGGCTCCTGTCCGCGCAACTGGCCGTCACCGACCACGATGTACTTCTCGCAGGTCAGGCCTTCGAGGCCCACCGGACCGCGGGCGTGCAGCTTATCAGTAGAAATGCCGATCTCGGCACCCAATCCGTATTCAAAGCCATCGGCGAAGCAGGTCGGGGTGTTGATCATCACCGAAGCAGAGTCCACTTGCGCCACGAAACTCCGGGTTTCGCCCTGGTGTTCGCTGACGATGGCGTCGGTGTGATGGGAGCCATGACGGTTGATATGCTCGATCGCCTGGTCGAGCCCATCGACCACGCGGATCGACAGGATCGGCGCCAGGTATTCGGTATCCCAGTCTTCTTCCGTGGCCGCAATGGCCTCGATGATTGCCCGCGTGCGCTCGCAACCACGCAGCTCGACGCCTTTTTCGCGGAACTGGGCAGCCATCGACGGCAGGAAATCCTTGGCTACGGCCTGGTCCACCAGCAGGGTTTCCATCGCACCGCAGATGCCATAACGATAAGTCTTGGCGTTGAAGGCAATGCGCTGGGCCTTCGGCAATTCGGCGTGGGCGCTGACGTAGATATGGCAGATGCCGTCCAGGTGCTTGATCACCGGCACGCGGGCGTCGCGACTGACGCGCTCGATCAGGCCCTTGCCGCCGCGGGGCACGATGACGTCCACAAACTCGGGCATGGTGATCAGCGCCCCGACCGCGGCGCGATCGGTGGTTTCCACCACTTGCACGACGGCGGCCGGCAGGTTGGCTTCGGCCAGGCCACGCTGGATGCAGGCGGCAATGGCGCGGTTGGAATGGATCGCCTCGGAACCGCCACGCAGGATGGTCGCGTTACCGGACTTCAGGCACAGGCTCGCGGCGTCGATGGTCACGTTCGGCCGCGACTCGTAGATGATCCCGACCACGCCCAGGGGCACGCGCATCTTGCCGACCTGGATACCCGATGGCCGATAGCTCATGTCGCGGATCGCCCCGACCGGGTCCGGCAGTGCCGCGACCTGGCGCAGACCGACGATCATGCCGTCGATGCGCGCCGGTGTCAGCGCCAGGCGTTCGAGCATGGCCGGCTCCAGACCATTGGCCCGGCCAGCGGCCAGGTCCAGCTCATTGGCGGCGGACAACTCGGCGCGAGACGCGTCCAGCGCGTTGGCGGCGGCCTGCAAGGCGCGGTTTTTCTGCGCGGTGCTGGCACGGCCGATGACGCGCGACGCTTCGCGGGCGGCGCGACCCAGGCGGGTCATGTAGTCAAGAACGGACTCAGTCATGGTCTGTGTGGTCTTGGCAAAGAGGAAAGCGGCAGATTATAGCTGTCGTAACCCTCGACTAACAGCATGGACTCACAGCGGTGACCGGCGGAGGCGCAAAACAGCCATCGAACGCGAATGTTTCCGTGATTGTTCAGCGGTAATTAAGCTTTCCATTGTTATCATCGCGCTACTTTTGGCCTTACTTCGTCCATCGACATGACCGATTCGCCTTCCGTACCCATCGCTTTGCCACACGCTTTTTTTGATCGCGACGCCCAGGTGCTCGCCCGGGACCTGCTGGGCAAGGTCATTCGGCACAAGGTCGGCAGCCTGTGGCTCAGTGCGCGGATCATCGAGACCGAAGCCTATTACTTCGCCGAGAAAGGCAGCCACGCCTCCCTGGGCTATACGGAAAAGCGCAGGGCGTTGTTTCTCGATGGCGGACACATCTATATGTATTACGCCCGGGGCGGCGATTCACTGAATTTCAGTGCGCAAGGCCCGGGTAATGCGGTGTTGATCAAGTCTGCGTATCCCTGGGTGGATGCCATCAGCGGCCCGGACAGCCTGGCGCAGATGCTCCTCAACAATCCCGACGCCCAAGGCCGACCACGCGCGCCACAAAAGCTGTGTGCCGGCCAGACCTTGCTGTGCAAGGCCCTGGGCCTGAAAGTGCCGGACTGGGACGCCAAACGCTTCGACCCTGAACGGCTGCTGGTGGAAGATGTGGGCGTGCCGACGGTGAATGTGATCCAGACCACTCGCCTGGGCATTCCACTGGGACGAGACGAACACCTGCCCTACCGCTTCGTCGATGCCGCCTACGCGCAATGGTGTACCCGCAACCCGATGCGGCGCGGACAGGTCGAGGGCCGGGATTATGTTTTGCTGTCCTGAACACAACGCCGTGCATGCCCATCAATATTCAATGGAGTTGTCTTTATGGGCCAATGGCTCGATAGCATTACCGGCTGGCTGACCGTCAACCCACAATGGCTGGCGGTGGCGGTGTTTGTCGTCGCTTGCGTTGAATGCCTGGCCATTGCCGGGTTGATTGTGCCGGGCACGGTGTTGTTGTTCGCCATCGCGGTGCTGGCCGGCAGTGGGGCGTTGTCCCTGGGCGAAACCTTGCTGCTGGGCCTTCTCGGCGGATTGCTGGGGGATCTGGTTTCGTACTTTCTCGGACGGCATTTCCACCAGAACATCCGGCGCCTGCCGGGGCTGCGACAACATCCGGAATGGATGAGCGCAGCGGAAAGCTATTTCCAGCGCTACGGTATCGCCAGCCTGCTGGTGGGGCGTTTCATCGGCCCGCTGAGGCCGATGCTGCCGATGGTGGCCGGGATGTGCGACATGCCGTTCCCACGCTTCGCGGTCGTCAGCGTGGTGGCGGCGGCAGGCTGGACCGTTGCCTACCTGCTTCCCGGCTGGGCCACCGGAGCGGCGTTCCGCCTGCCACTGCCCGAAGGCTTCTGGCCACAAGCCGGCGTCGTCATCGGCAGCATCGCGGTGATGCTCGGCCTGAGCGTCAACAGCAGCCTGCGTCGTCACCGTCATGCCTCGGCAATCATCGCGGGTGTTGGCCTGGCCATCCTGATCGGCCTGTTCACTGGTTTTCGCTACCTGACGGCTTTCGACCAGGGCCTGATTGCCCTGGTCCAGGAACATCGCAGCGCAACGCTGGATGAAATCGCCGTGACCTTCACGCTGATCGGCGAATTCCGCTACATGCTGATCTTCAGCGCCCTGGTTACCGGACTGTTGTTATTGGGACGCCAATGGCGCCAGGCAATCTTTGCCGGGGGCACGATGCTGCTCACGGCCCTGGCCAACACCGGCTCCAAACTGTTTTTCGCCCGCGTGCGCCCTGAGATCCTGAGCGAACCGTTGACCAGCTACAGCATGCCCAGCGGCCATGCTTCTGGCGCATTCGCGCTGTTCCTGACCCTCGCCGTGCTGGCCGGCCGGGGACAGCCGCCGCGCCTGCGCTTGACCTGGCTGCTGCTAGGCGCATTGCCGGCCCTGGCCATCGCCCTGTCGCGGGTGTACCTCGGGGCGCATTGGCCGAGCGACATCGTTGCCGGCGCCATGCTCGCCGCCACCGTCTGCGCCGCCGTCCTGTGGCTGACCCAGCGCCAGGAACCGCTGCGCGCCATGTCGCCAAGAGTCTGGTGGCTGGTCCTGCCGGC
The DNA here is from genome assembly GCF_052660185.1 of Pseudomonas sp. E102. NCBI lineage: Bacteria > Pseudomonadati > Pseudomonadota > Gammaproteobacteria > Pseudomonadales > Pseudomonadaceae > Pseudomonas > Pseudomonas sp. E102. The sequence continues at coordinate 5,697,385 of NZ_CP084025.1, read as the reverse complement.
GCTGTTGGCGGCCTTCAGCTTCTTCGCCCTGCGGCACCTGCCGCATGCGATGTTGCGGTATGCCTATTGATGTCAGGCAAACAGTTCGCCCTGTAATTCATCCAACAGCGCTTGGATCGCATCCAGCCGCTGTTGCGGGTCGTCCAGTTGCAGCAGGTCGATCTTGTCCAGCTCATTGAACGGCAGCAGATAGGCCAACTGATTGGCGAGGGACTGTTGGCCCTTGGCTTCGGTGCCCATGTTCAGCGCCTCGACCATCGGGTGTTCGGCGAGGGCCTTGAGCAGCGCCACCAGGTCGGCATCTTCATCTTGCAACGGTTGTTCCGGCTCGTCCTCCAGCCACTCGACCTGCGCCACGGTGAGCTGATCCGCCTGGACGCTGGTGCTGTGCACCAGGAAACGCCGTGCGCCTTGCACGCGGATCCCCAGCAAACCGTTTTCCTGCTGGGAAAAATCGGTGATCAGCGCTTCACACCCGACCCGCGCGTAGCCATCGGGCGCAATGCCGACTTCCTCGCCATCGAGGATGCACACCACGCCAAAACCTTCGCCTTTTTTCATGCAGCGCCCGATCATGTCGAGGTAACGCGCCTCGAAGATTTGCAGATCAAGAGTGCAACCGGGGAACAACACAGTGTTCAACGGGAACAGCGGCAAGCTCATAACCCATTCCTTAAACAGTCATCGACACCACCAGCGGCAGCAGCACCGCCGTGGCCACGCCCATCAAACTCATCGCCAGGGCCGCGAAGGCGCCGGTCTCCTCGCTTTCCTGCAACGCCACCGAGGTGCCCACCGCGTGGGCGGTCAGGCCCAGGGCCATGCCCCGCGCTTCAGGGCTGTGGACACCCCATCGGGTCAAAATACTCGGCCCCAGGATCGCCCCCAGCACACCGGTGATCAGCACGAATACCGCCGCCATGGCCGCCACGCCGCCAATCTGCTCGGCCACCAGCATGGCGATCGGCGACGTCACCGACTTGGGTGCCATCGTCATGAGGATCATGTGCTCGGCGCCAAACGCCCAGCCCAGCACCACCGCGGAACCGGTGGCGAACACCCCGCCTACCACCAGCGTAGTAAAAATCGGCCAGAACAATTGGCGGATTCGCCGCAGGTTCAAGTACAACGGCACCGCCAGGGCCACGGTTGCCGGCCCCAGCAGAATGCTCAGGATCTCGGTGCTCTTGCGATACTCGGCGTAACTGATGCCGCAGCCCACCAGCACGGCGATCAACACCAGCATCGACATCAATACCGGCTGAAGAAACACCCAGCGAGTCTTCTCGAACGCCGCCAGCACCAATTGATAGGCGCCCAGGGTAATGCCGATGCCGAACAGCGGGTGATGGATGACCGAGGTCCAGGTGCCTTGCCAATCGAACATCATGGGGCGTCCTCCGGCTCGACACTGTGGCGCCGGGCCAGGCGCTGCATCATCACGCCCGTCAACGCCACCGAAAGGACCAACGACAACATCAGCGCACCGACAATCGCCCAGAAATCGGCGGCGATCGCCCGGGCATAGACCATCACCCCAACCGCCGGCGGCACCAGCAGCAACGGCAGGTAGCGCAACAGGCTGCTGGCGGCCAGGTTCAACGGCTCGCTGACTTCGCCGCGAGTGATCAGGTAGCCCAGCATCAGCAGCAGGCCAACGATCGGCCCCGGCAGGATCGGCAGGAACAAATGGTTGATGGCAGTGCCCAGCAATTGGAACAGCACCAGCCAGGTCAGGCCCCGTAGCAACATCCGCTCTTTCCCCCGCAACACGTGTTCAAAGAATGCGCCGGCATTATAAGCACGCCCACGCTATGGTTCGGCATTCGTAAAAAGCATGGTCGATGACCTTCCCGGTCGGCCATGTTGATCTACAGTGGTTCTCGGGGGCGCAGACCCCCGTTCCATAAAAGCAGGACAGATGAACCAAGGAGAGTCTCAATGCCCTACGTTCCCGTTACAGCGCTCAAGGATTATGTCGGCAAGGAACTGGGATGTTCCGACTGGCTGACCATCGACCAGGACCGCATCAACCTGTTCGCCGAAGCCACCGGCGACTTCCAGTTCATCCATGTCGACCCGGTCAAGGCCGCGCAGACCCCGTTCGGCAGCACCATCGCCCACGGTTTCCTGTCGCTGTCGCTGATGCCCAAATTGATGGAAGACATCCTGATCCTGCCCGAGGGTGTGAAGATGGTCGTCAACTACGGGCTCGACAGCGTGCGCTTCATCCAGCCGGTGAAGGTCGACTCCAAGGTCCGGCTCAAGGTCGATCTGGTGGACGTGACCGAGAAAAAACCTGGCCAATGGCTGCTCAAGGCCACCGCCACGCTGGAAATCGAAGGTTCGGAAAAACCGGCCTACATCGCCGAGCCACTGTCGCTCTGCTTCGTGTAGACCCTCGCGGTCGCGAAACCGCTCATGCAGTTTCGCATCGCGTCAACGCGCATAGCTGCGGCATACTCGTCGCCTGATTACCTGGATCCCGTTATGCGCGCACTTGTACCCCTGACCCTGGCCCTCCTGCTCACAGCCTGCGGCGATGGCGAATCGCTGCTGCCTCCCGATGCACGCCTGCCCGATGGCGGGCGTTATCGCGGCGACCTGGTGGACGGCCTGTTGCAAGGCCAGGGACGCATCGATTACCCCAACGGCAGCTGGTACGCCGGCCAGTTCGACAAGGGCCAGTGGCACGGCACCGGGGAGTGGCACGGCAGCAATGGCGAAGTCTATCGCGGCCAATTCGAGCAAGGCCTGTTCCATGGCCAGGGCAGCCTGACCACACCGACCAGCAGCTACACAGGCGGCTTCAAGCAAGGCCGGCGGGACGGCGAAGGGACGCTCAAGGAAAACGGCATGACCTACCGGGGCGAATTCAAGGCCGACCGTTACTCCGGCCTCGGGCGCCTCGAACTCGACGATGGCAGCCAGTATCAAGGCCCGTTCGCCAACGGCAAGCCCAACGGCGAAGGCCAGCGCTTCGATGCCAGCGGCAACCAGTTCACCGGGCATTTCGTCGACGGCCAGCTCCAGGGCAAGGGCACATTCAACAGTGCCGAAGGCGACGTCTACATCGGCGGTTTCCGCAACAACCAACTCAACGGTCGGGGGCGTTATGAAAATGCCGACGGCGATGTCTGGATCGGCCAGTTCAAGGACGGCGCGCTGACCGGCAAAGGCGAACTGATTGGCGCGGACGGCAGTCATTATCTCGGCCAGTTCAACGAATGGCGCTTCACCGGCGAGGGCCGCCTCAACCTGCCCGATGGCAGCTTCTACGTGGGCCAGTTCGAAAGCGACAGCTACCACGGGCGCGGCACCTTGGTACTGACCGACGGCACGGTGCAAAGCGGCACCTGGGCCAACGGCCTGCGGATACGCGACGCCGACGGCAAGCTGCTGCCGGACGTGCTCGAACGCGGCATCCTGGCCCAAGGCCGACTGCTCGACGAAGCGCTGGCCGATATCCCCGCGTCGACGCCTGAGGTGGAACTGTACAGCCTGACCCTGGGCGGCGACGGCAAGCAGAGCGTGTTCCTGCGTGAATCCGACTACGTTGCCAATATGCTTGCCAGCCGTTTCGGCGCGACCGGCCAGATCCGCCTGGTGAACCACCGCGATCACCTCAGCGACCGGCCCATGGCCAGCCGCGAAAGCCTGCGCCGCGCCGCCGTCACTTTGGCCGAGCGCAGCGGCCCGGAAGACCTGATATTCATCTACCTGACCAGCCACGGCACCAGCGAGCACGAACTGGTGCTCGACCAACCTCGCATGGAACTGGCCGACCTGCCCGCCGACGAATTGGCCGTTGTCCTGGCGCCGCTCAAGCATCGCGACAAGATCGTGGTGATCTCGGCCTGTTATTCCGGTGGGTTCATTCCGGCGCTCAAGGATGAACGCACGTTGATCATGACCGCGTCCCGGGCCGACCGGGTGTCATTCGGCTGCTCCGAGGAGGCCAACTTCACTTATTTCGGCGACGCCCTGTTCGCCCAGGCGCTGAACCAGACCGACGACCTGGAGCAAGCGTTCAAGCGCGCCAAGGGCATCGTTGCCGAACGCGAGCAGGCGGACAATTTCGAAGCCTCGGAACCGCAGATCTGGGCGCCGAGGACGGTGCTGTCCCACTGGCAATTGCTGCGCAAGCAACAAGCGCGAAAAGCATTGCGAAGTGCTGCATTGAACGACGAGGGCAAAAAGAGCAACTAAGCTGAACCGTATCAAGGGGGAGACACTATGTACTTGACGCCTCAGCATGTTTTGCTCGCCGGCGCGACCGGATTGACCGGGGAACATCTGTTGGATCGGCTGCTCAATGAGCCGACCATCACCCGGGTACTGGCGCCTTCCCGCCGGCCACTGGCCGAGCATCCGCACTTGGAAAATCCGGTTGGGGAACCGGCCGAGTTGCTGCAACGGCTCGAAGGCCCGGTCGACATCGCCTTCTGCTGCCTCGGCACCACCATCAAGAAAGCCGGCTCCGAACAGGCGTTTCGCGCCGTGGACCTGGACCTGGTGGTGGCCTTCGCCAAACGCGCCCGGGAGCTGGGCGCGCGGCATCTCATCGTGATCAGTGCGTTGAATGCCGACGCGAAGTCGTCGATCTTCTACAACCGGGTCAAAGGCGAAATGGAGGCGGCCCTCAAGGCCCAGGATTGGCCGCAACTGACCATCTGCCGCCCTTCCCTGCTGCTCGGCGAGCGGGTTGAACCGCGCCTGGCCGAGCAACTGGCCGGGCCGTTGTCCAAGCTGATTCCCGGCAAGTACCACGGTATCGAAGCCTGCCAACTGGCCCGGGCCATGTGGCGTCTGGCGCTGGAAGAGCAGGATGGGGTGCGGGTGGTGGAGTCGGATGAGTTGCGCAGGCTTGGGAAATGATTCTGTAGCGCCTGCGTGGATGCATAGTGGCGAGGGAGCTTGCTCCCGCTCGACTGCGCAGCAGTCGCCTTGGATCTCAGGGGAAAAAGCTGGGGGCTTCTCCGCAGCCCAGCGGGAGCAAGCGCCCTCGCCACAGGTTGTGAGGCAATTGCTTGCTACAACCCCCCAGTCGCCTGGAACCCCACACCCAACGCCGTAAACAACGACAACGGCAACAACAAAGTATCGAGCAACGCGCTCCCAGGCAGATCGAGGCCCGGATAGCTCGGCGCCTCAGCGCCAAAGCGGTCCTTGGCGCAGCAACCGCCGTTCAGCGCATAAAGATCCAGGCGCGTCCCGGCGTACACCACCGGCGCACCCGGCTTGGCGGCGTCGAGGGTGCGGGCGGTGGCGCAACCGGTCAGTTGCAACGCCAGCAACACCGCCAGCAGCTTATTCATCGCTGCTCAAATGATGCTCGCCCCAACGTGGCAGCATGTCTTGGGGAATGTTCATCAGGTTGAGGATCCGGGCGACCACGAAATCGATCAGGTCATCGATGGTCTGTGGCTGATGATAGAAACCCGGCGAGGCCGGCAAAATGGTTACGCCCATGTTCGACAGCTTGAGCATGTGCTCCAGGTGAATGCTCGAATACGGCGCTTCCCGGGGCACCAGGATCAACTGGCGACGCTCCTTGAGCGTGACGTCCGCCGCCCGTTCGATCAGGTTGTTGCAGGCACCGGTGGCAATCGCCGACAGCGTCCCGGTGGAACACGGCACCACCACCATCGCCGCTGGCGCGCCGGAGCCGGAGGCCACCGGCGACATCCAGTCTTCCTTGCCATACACACGAATCTGCCCCGCCGCCGCTCCGGTGTACTCGGTGAGGAAGGCCTGCATCATCTGGGTCTTGGGTGGCAAGGTCACGTCGGTCTCGGTGGCCATCACCAGTTGCGCGGCCTTGGAGATGAGGAAATGCACTTCGCGGTCTTCGCGCACCAGGCAATCGAGCAAGCGCAAGCCGTACTGGGCGCCGGACGCACCAGTCATCGCCAGCGTGATGCGTTCCGGGCCATTGCCCTGCAAGCGAGTGTTCATTTCAGCGCCTCGGCCAGTTTGCCGTGCAGGCCGCCGAAGCCGCCATTGCTCATGATCACCACGTGGGTGCCGGGCTGGGCCTGGCTTTTGACGCGTTCGATGATGCCTTCCAAGGAATCGCTGACAATCGACGGCACCGTACACAGCGCGGCGGTGGCGGCCAGATCCCAACCCAGGTTGGCCGGCGCATACCAGATCACCTGGTCGGCATCGACCACGCTTTCCGGCAAGCCGTCGCGGTGGGCACCGAGCTTCATGGAATTGGAGCGCGGCTCGATGATAGCGATCAACGGCGCATCACCGATGCGCTTGCGCAAGCCGTCGAGGGTGGTGGCAATAGCCGTCGGGTGGTGGGCGAAGTCGTCGTAAATGGTGATGCCGCGGACTTCGGCAACCTTTTCCATCCGCCGTTTCACGCTTTTGAACGCGCTCAACGCGGCGATGCCCATGGACGGCACCACGCCGACATGCCGGGCCGCCGCCAGGGTCGCCAGGGCATTGGCGACGTTGTGCTGGCCGGTCATGTCCCACTCGACCACGCCTTGGGGCTGGCCTTCGAACATCACTTCAAACTCAGAGCCGTCATCCTTGAGCAGCTTGACCTGCCACTGACCGCCCGCACCGGTGGTTTGCACCGGCGTCCAGCAGCCCATTTCAGTGACGCGCTGCAACGCCGGCTCGGTAGTCGGGTGGATCACCAGGCCTTCGCTGGGGATGGTGCGCACTAAATGGTGGAATTGCCGCTCAATGGCCGGCAAATCGGGGAAGATGTCCGCATGATCGAACTCGAGGTTATTAAGGATCGCCGTGCGTGGACGGTAGTGGACGAACTTCGAGCGCTTGTCGAAAAATGCGCTGTCGTACTCATCGGCCTCGATCACGAAGAACGGCGTGCCACCCAGGCGCGCCGACACCGAGAAATTCTGCGGCACGCCACCGATCAAGAAGCCCGGGCTCATGCCCGCGTGCTCCAGCACCCAGGCGAGCATGCTGCTGGTGGTGGTCTTGCCGTGGGTGCCGGCCACGGCCAGGACCCAACGGCCCTGCAGCACATGGTCGGCCAGCCATTGCGGCCCGGACACGTACGGCAGGCCTTTGTTGAGCACGTACTCCACCGCCGGGTTGCCACGGGACATGGCGTTGCCGATGACCACCAGGTCCGGCGCCGGGTCCAGCTGTGCCGGGTCATAGCCCTGGGTCAACTCGATGCCCTGGGCTTCCAGCTGAGTGCTCATGGGCGGATAGACGTTGGCGTCGGAACCCGTCACGTGATGGCCTAATTCCTTCGCCAAAACCGCCATCGAACCCATGAAAGTGCCGCAAATACCGAGAATATGGATGTGCATAATCGACCTCGTAAACATGGCCGCAGGTTAGCGTAGGGAGGGGAAAATCGCACCTTGTGTTTAGCCTTCGCACCGAGATCCACCGTGGGAGGGAGCCTGCTCGCGAAGGGCCGCGACGCGGTTATCGGGCAATCGCGTGCTTGCGCAGTTTGCGGTAGAGGGTATTGCGGCTGATCCCCAGCTGTTCAGCTGTGTGGGTCATATGCCAGCGCTGGCGCTCCAGCGCATCGAGCAACGCCAGTCGCTCGGCATCTTCCAGCGGGTGTTCTGTCGGGGCTTCTACCTGCTCCACCGGGCATTGACGGATCATCGCCGGCAAGTCTTCCAAACCAATCCGCCCGCCGTCGCACAACGCAGCGAGGGTACGCAGCACATTGCGCAGCTGCCGCACGTTGCCCGGCCAGTCGAAGCCCAGCAATGCCTGGCGCGCCGGTTCGTCGATAAACACCGTCTCGGCGCCGCTCTCTTCAGCCCACAGGAAATCCAGCAGCTGAGATTTGTCACTGCGCTCACGCAACGCCGGCAACGGGATTTCCAAGCCATTGAGGCGGTAATACAGATCCTCGCGAAAACTGCCATCGCGCACCCGGTCGAGCAATTGCCGGTGAGTGGCGCTGATGATGCGCACGTTCACCGCCTCGGGTTCGCCGCCGATGGGCACCACGAGGCGATCTTCCAGCACCCGCAGCAAGCGAGTCTGCAAGGCCAGCGGCATGTCGCCGATTTCATCGAGAAACAGCGTGCCGCCGTCGGCCTGTTGCAACTTGCCGCGCATGCCCTCTTTTCTCGCGCCGGTGAAGGTGCCGCCGCGATAACCGAACAGCTCGCTTTCGATCAGGCTTTCTGGAATCGCGGCGCAGTTGAGGGCGACGAAGTTTTTCTCGGCGCGCTGGCTGGCATGGTGCACAGCCTTGGCAAACGCCTCCTTGCCGGAGCCGGTCTCGCCGTGGATCAGCAGCGGCACATCGCGTTCGTAGACCCGCAGTGCCTTGCGAAAATGTTCCTGCAACGCCGCATCCCCCAGGCAGATCCCCGGCAGACGTGCCGACTCGATGACTTTGAGGGCCGGCGCGACCGGGGCCGGGACGCTACGCGGCTGGCCGCGCAACACGGCAAACAGATGTCGGCCGTCACGGGTGCGCAACGGCCAACTGGCGCTGGCCTGGGCACTGGCCCGGCCCATCAGCTCATCCAGGGAACAATCAAAAAAGTCTTCGACCCGCTGACCAAGCAAGCCGCCACGAATGTGCCCGAGCAGGTTCAGCGCGCTCTGGTTCACCGCGCAGATCCGCCCTTCGCCGTCGAACGCCATCAGCCCTTCGCTGAACAGCCCCACGGACTCGGCCTGCAAGTGGAAGCGCAGCAACCATTGATTGTCGAAGCAACGCAGGAAATAACAGCTCTCGATCATCTTCGCCGAGAGATTGACCAGGGCCATCGTGTGGAACTGGCTCTGGCGCGACACGTCTGGCCGGGCCGAGGACACATCGAGCACCGCCAGCAGTTCGCCATGAGGGTCGAACACCGGGCTCGCCGAGCAGGTCAGGCCGGTGTGACGGCCGCGAAAATGTTCTTCCTGGTGGATGGTCAGGGCTTGGCGTTCCACCAGGCAGGTGCCGATGCCGTTGGTGCCTTCGCAGGCTTCGCTCCAGTCGGCGCCCAGCCAAAGGCCGGCCCGCTCGAAAATCTTCCGCTCGCTGGGGGCAGTGACGCAGTTGAGGATCACGCCCCGAGCGTCGGTGAGCAGCACAGCGTGGCCGGCGCCGGAGAGTTGCTGATGCAGGCTGGTCATTTCCGTGCCGGCGATATGCAGCACTTGCTGCAAACGCTCGCGGCTTTCCAGCACGCGGCCATGTTCAAGCACCGTCGGCGCCAGGTTCTGCGCCGGGTCGAGGTGATAGTCCTCAAGGCAGCGCAGCCAGGAACGGGCAATCGACGGATCGCTGCCAGGCCCCTGCAAATGGGCCTTGCCCTGGGTGACCGTCAAGACTTGCTGGGCATGGCGACTCAAATGGTTGCTGTGCATTTCTTATTGTTCTCCCCTGAAGGACCTGCCTCACTGGAGCAACTGTTTAACATTTAACCCGTGCTCGACACTTAACCTGTGGCGAGGGGATTTATCCCCGCTGGGCTGCGCAGCAGCCCTGAAACCTGAGCATGCGGTGGATCAGATTGATCGAGTTGGCTGCTTTGGGGGCTGCTGCGCAGCCCAGCGGGGATAAATCCCCTCGCCACAATGCTGAGCAGGCCAACTTCGTGAGGCCCAGCATCCTCCAGCCCAACCGCCTTTGCAATGCTGGCGCGACCTGCCGGTCACAGACTGTCTCAGCCATGGCACAAACTGTCACACCCTGCGTATCGCAACCGTGACACAGCCCCTCCGTTTGTCTGACGAATTCCTCCCAAAGTCTTGATTTCCGGGCCCTGCAAGGCAATGGCCCAACCTTTGCTCTAGGCTTAAGTACCAGCGCGAATTTGCGCGGCTCCCTAATAAGCACAAAAGCCAAGGAGAACTCATCATGCGTTACGCTCACCCCGGTACTGAAGGCGCTATCGTTTCGTTCAAGGCCAAATACGGTAACTACATCGGCGGCGAGTTCGTCGCGCCTGTCAAAGGTCAGTACTTCACCAACACTTCGCCGGTCAATGGCCAGCCCATTGCCGAATTCCCGCGCTCCACGGCCGAAGACATCGACAAAGCCCTGGATGCCGCTCACGCCGCCGCTGATGCCTGGGGCGCTACGTCGGTCCAGGCCCGTTCGCTGATCCTGCTGAAAATCGCCGACCGCATCGAAGCGAACCTCGAAACCCTGGCGATCACCGAATCCTGGGACAACGGCAAGGCCGTGCGTGAAACCCTCAACGCCGACATCCCATTGGCAGCCGACCACTTCCGCTACTTCGCCGGTTGCCTGCGAGCCCAGGAAGGCAGCGCCGCCGAGATCGACGGCAACACCGTGGCCTATCACATCCATGAACCACTGGGCGTGGTCGGGCAGATCATCCCGTGGAACTTCCCGCTGCTGATGGCCGCCTGGAAACTCGCTCCGGCTCTGGCCGCCGGCAACTGTGTGGTACTCAAGCCGGCCGAGCAAACCCCGCTGGGCATCTGCGTGCTGATGGAACTGATCGGCGACCTGCTGCCACCGGGCGTGCTGAACGTGGTGCAAGGTTTCGGCAAGGAAGCCGGTGAAGCCCTCGCCACCAGCAAGCGCATCGCCAAAATCGCCTTCACCGGTTCCACCCCGGTGGGCTCGCACATCATGAAATGCGCCGCAGAGAACATCATCCCGTCCACCGTGGAACTGGGCGGCAAGTCGCCGAATATCTTCTTCGAAGACATCATGCAGGCCGAGCCAAGCTTCATCGAAAAAGCCGCCGAAGGCCTGGTGCTGGCGTTCTTCAACCAGGGCGAAGTCTGCACCTGCCCATCCCGCGCCTTGGTGCAGGAGTCGATCTACGACGAATTCATGCAAGTGGTGATGAAGAAAATCGAGCAGATCAAGCGCGGCGACCCGCTGGACACCGACACCATGGTCGGCGCCCAGGCATCCGAGCAGCAATTCGACAAGATTCTTTCGTACTTGGAAATCGCCAAGGGCGAAGGCGCGCAACTGTTGACCGGCGGCCAGGTGGAGAAACTCGAAGGCAACCTTTCCAGCGGTTATTACATCCAGCCGACCCTGCTCAAGGGCACCAACAAGATGCGCGTCTTCCAGGAAGAAATCTTCGGCCCGGTGGTGAGCATCACCACCTTCAAGGACGAAGCCGAAGCCCTGGCGATCGCCAACGACACCGAGTTCGGCCTCGGCGCGGGCCTCTGGACCCGCGACATCAACCGCGCCTACCGCATGGGCCGGGCGATCAAGGCCGGTCGCGTCTGGACCAACTGCTACCACCTGTACCCGGCCCACGCCGCGTTCGGTGGCTACAAGAAGTCCGGCGTCGGGCGCGAGACGCACAAGATGATGCTCGACCACTACCAGCAGACCAAGAATCTGCTGGTGAGCTACGACATCAATCCGCTGGGGTTCTTCTAAGTAAAATAGGGCGAGGCAGGCAACCCTGCTTCGCCCTTTAGATTGCCTTCGCGAGCAGGCTCGCTCCCACAGGGATTTGTGGATAACTCTTCTTCAGGGTTGGAACCGATCCACTGTGGGAGAGAGCTTGCTCGCGATGGCGGCGGCACATCCAGCACAGCTACAACTGAATCACGCGTCATGAGCAAGCCCGCTTCACAGGGCCAAAAAAAATAAAAACAGGTGAACCCTTATGCCAAGCGATCATGCAACCCCGCAACCGGCAACGTCCTCGGTCGATTTCGAAAAAGTCGGCTCCGAATATTTCCAACAACGTGAACTGAAGAAAGGCGCGGCGGGCTGGGTCCTGCTGGTGGGCCTGGGCGTGGCCTATGTCATTTCCGGCGACTACGCTGGCTGGAACTTCGGCCTGGCCCAGGGCGGCTGGGGTGGGATGTTCCTCGCCACGCTGCTGATGGCCGCGATGTACCTGTGCATGTGTTTTTCCCTCGCCGAGCTGTCTTCGATGATCCCCACCGCCGGCGGCGGCTACGGTTTTGCCCGCAGCGCATTCGGGCCTTGGGGCGGATTCCTCACGGGAACCGCGATCCTGATCGAATACGCCATTGCCCCGGCGGCGATTGCCGTGTTCATCGGCGCCTATTGCCAGTCGCTGTTCGGCATTGGCGGCTGGATGATCTACCTGGCGTTCTACATCATCTTCATTGCCATCCACATTTTCGGCGTCGGAGAAGCCCTCAAGCTGATGTTCATCATCACCGCCGTCGCCGCCCTGGCACTGGGGGTTTTCCTGGTGGCGATGGTGCCGCACTTCAACGTCGCCAACCTGTTGGACATTCCGGTCACCGAGGCCGCTGGGGCCAGTTCGTTCCTGCCGTTCGGCTACGTCGGCGTCTGGGCGGCCATCCCTTATGCGATCTGGTTTTTCCTCGCCGTGGAAGGCGTGCCGCTGGCCGCTGAAGAAACCAAGAACCCCAAGCGCGACCTGCCGCGCGGCCTGATCGGCGCGATGCTGGTGCTGGTGGCCTTTGCCCTGCTGATTCTGGTGATCGGCCCGGGCGGCGCGGGCTCCAACGCGCTGATGGCGTCGGGCAACCCACTGGTGGAAGCCCTGGCCAAGGCCTACGGCGGCTCGACCTGGATGGGCAACTTCGTCAACCTGGTCGGCCTGGCCGGTTTGATCGCCAGTTTCTTCTCGATCATCTACGCCTACTCGCGGCAGATATTCGCGCTGTCCCGCGCCGGCTACCTGCCGCGCAAACTCTCGGAAACCAATAAAAGCAAAGCGCCGGTCCTGGCGTTGGTCATCCCCGGCATCATCGGTTTCGGCCTGTCCTTGACCGGCCAGGGCGACCTGCTGATTCTGGTGGCGGTGTTCGGCGCGACCATTTCCTACGTGCTGATGATGGCCGCGCACATCACCCTGCGCATCCGTCGCCCCAAAATGGACCGGCCATACCGCACGCCGGGCGGCATCTTCACCTCGGGCGTGGCGCTGGTGCTGGCGTGTATCGCCGTGGTGGCGGGCTTCCTGGTCGATCCTCGGGTGGTGATCGGCGCCGCGATCATCTATGGAGTGTTAATTGCTTACTTTGCTTTCTACAGTCGGCATCACTTGGTCGCAGGCACGCCCGAAGAGGAATTCGCGGCCATTCAAAAAGCCGAAGAAGCCTTGCACTAAGCCGTAACGTGCCGAAAAACACGGCGCCGCCCAGCGGCGCCGTCACGGAGAACCTGTATGGCCAGTTTTGCACACACGGTCGGCGCCCAGACCTACCGCTTCGACAGCCTCAAAGACCTGATGGCCAAGGCCAGCCCGGCGCGTTCCGGGGATTTCCTGGCCGAGATCGCCGCGCTCAACGATGGCGAGCGCGTGGCCGCGCAAATGGCCCTGGCTGACTTGCCCCTCAGCCATTTCCTGCAAGAAATGCTGATTCCTTACGAGGCCGACGAAGTCACCCGTTTGATCGTCGACACTCACGACAAACAAGCTTTTGCCGTCGTCAGCCACCTCACGGTCGGCGGTTTTCGCGATTGGCTGCTCAGCGAAGCCGCCGACGAACAGAGCCTGCGGGCACTGGCTCCTGGCCTGACGCCGGAAATGGTCGCCGCCGTGTCGAAAATCATGCGCGTGCAAGACCTGGTGCTGGTGGCGCAGAAAATCCGCGTGGTGACCAAGTTTCGCGGCACCCTCGGCCTGCGCGGGCGATTGTCCACGCGCCTGCAACCCAACCACCCCACCGACGAACCCGCCGGCATCGCCGCGAGCATCCTCGACGGCCTGCTCTTCGGCAACGGCGACGCCATGATCGGTATCAACCCGGCCACTGACAGCACCGCCTCGATCTGCGCCATGCTGGAAATGCTCGACGCCATCATCCAGCGCTACGACATCCCCACCCAAGGTTGCGTGCTGACCCACGTCACCACCTCCATCGAAGCGGCGAACCGGGGCGTGCCCCTGGACCTGGTGTTCCAGTCCATCGCCGGCACCGAAGCGGCCAACGCCAGTTTCGGCATCAGCCTGAACATTTTGAAGGAAGGCTACGACGCAGGGCTCAGCCTGAATCGCGGCACCTTGGGCAACAACCTGATGTATTTCGAAACCGGCCAAGGCAGCGCGCTGTCGGCCAATGCCCACCACGGCGTCGATCAACAGACCTGCGAGACGCGGGCCTACGCCGTGGCGCGACATTTCAACCCGTTCCTGGTGAACACGGTTGTAGGCTTCATCGGTCCGGAATACCTCTACAACGGCAAACAAATCATCCGCGCCGGCCTCGAAGACCACTTCTGCGGCAAGCTGCTCGGCGTGCCGATGGGCTGCGACATCTGCTACACCAACCACGCCGAAGCCGACCAGGACGACATGGACACCCTGCTGACCCTGCTGGGCGTGGCCGGGATCAACTTCATCATGGGCATCCCCGGCTCCGACGACATCATGCTCAACTACCAGACCACCTCGTTCCACGACGCCCTCTATGCCCGCCAGACCCTGGGCCTCAAGCCCGCGCCGGAATTCGAAACCTGGCTGGCGAACATGGGCATCTTCACTCAGGCCGATGGCCGGGTGCGGTTCGGCGACAACCTGCCACCGGCGTTTCGTCACGCCCTCGCGCATTTGGGATAAGAGACCTGCCCATGGATAAAAACCCCGTCGACTCGCAAAACCCTTGGCTGAACCTGCGCAACCTCACCCCGGCGCGCATCGCCCTGGGCCGCACCGGCACCAGCCTACCCACCTCGGCGCAACTGGACTTCCAATTCGCCCACGCCCAGGCCCGCGATGCTGTGCACCTGGCGTTCGATCACCAGGGCATCCGCGCACAACTGACTGAGCGTGGCCGTGAAAGCCTGTTGCTCCACAGCGCAGCCAGCGACCGCAATAGCTATCTACAACGCCCGGATCTGGGTCGACGGCTCGACGACGCCTCCGCGCAAATCCTTCAGGACTACGCCGCCGCCCATCCCGGCGGTGTGGACTTGGTCATTGTGGTGGCTGACGGGCTGTCAGCGCTGGCGGTACATCGCCATACGCTGCCGTTCCTGGCGCGCCTGGAAGAACAGATCGCCGCCGAAGGCTGGTCTGTGTCGCCCATCGTTTTGGTGGAACAGGGCCGCGTCGCGGTGGCCGATGAAGTGGCGCAGCGGCTCGGCGCAAAAATGTCGGTGATCCTGATCGGTGAACGCCCCGGCCTCAGCTCCCCCGACAGCCTGGGGCTGTATTTTACCTACGCCCCCAAGGTCGGCCTGACCGATGCGTATCGCAACTGCATCTCCAACGTGCGCCTCGAAGGCCTGAGCTATGGCATGGCGGCCCATCGCCTGATCTATCTGATGCGCGAGGCCTGTCGCCGACAGCTCTCGGGGGTCAATCTGAAGGACGAAGCCCAGGTAAACACTTTAGAGGCGGAAAACGGTGCCGATATGAAAGGTAATTTCCTACTGGCGCCGCCCCCAAGCTGAACCTGTCATGCAATTGCGCTTTTGATCCGCTTTCAGGCAGCATCTGGGCACGGCAGTCCGCCGTTGTTGTCAGACTTGATGTCGACCTTTGCAGACGAGACCTACCATGCGGATTATCCAAGCGACGCTGGAACACCTGGACCTGCTGACCCCATTGTTCGTCAAATACCGGGAATTCTACGGCTCGCTGCCTTTTCCGGACTCGTCCCGGGCCTTCCTGGAAAAACGCCTGCGCCGCAAAGAGTCGGTGATCTACCTGGCCCTGCCGGATGATGACGACAGCAAGTTGCTCGGTTTCTGCCAGCTCTACCCCAGCTTCTCGTCACTGTCGCTCAAGCGCGTGTGGATCCTCAACGACATCTACGTCGCCGAAGACGCCCGCCGCCAACTCGTCGCCGACAACCTGATCCGCACCGCAAAAAAAATGGCCAAGGAAACCAACGCCGTCCGCATGCGCGTCTCCACTAGCAGCAACAACGACGTCGCGCAGAAAACCTACGAGTCGATCGGCTTCAAGGAAGACTCCGAGTTCAAGAACTACGTGCTGCCAATCAGCGAAGGGCTTTGACCCCTGCGGCTAGATGAAGCCTCTGTGGCCAAGTGAAACCTTGTGACTGAGTGAAACCCTCGTGGCGAGGGAGCTTGCTCCCGCTGGGCTGCGCAGCAGCCCCAAAACCTGAGCACGCGGTACATCAGGCCGACCGAGCTGCCTGCTTTGGGACCGCTACGCGGTCCAGCGGGAGCAAGCTCCCTCGCCACAAAATCGGTCCGAGCCACGCCTCATCCAGCCAGTCCCCTTGGAAATCCCCCGCTACAAACTCAACACGCGCTTCACAATCCCCACCGTATAATGCCGCTCTTCCCTGCTTGTAAGAAAAAGCTACACACCCTGTAGCCCATACTCAAAGCCAGACCCACCAGCCCCGCCGAGTCGGGCCGCCACCAAGGTGTTACACATGGATTTCAACCCCCTCGACCTCATCCTGCATCTCGACGTCTACCTCGACATGCTGGTGACCAACTACGGGACGTGGATCTACGCCATCCTGTTCCTGGTGATCTTCTGTGAAACCGGCCTGGTGGTCATGCCGTTCCTGCCGGGCGACTCCCTGTTGTTCATCGCCGGCGCCGTAGCCGCCGGTGGCGCCATGGACCCGGTACTGCTGGGGGGCCTGTTGATGCTCGCGGCCATCCTCGGCGACAGCACCAACTACCTCATCGGCCGTACCGCTGGCGAAAAACTGTTCAGCAACCCCAACTCGAAAATCTTCCGCCGCGACTACCTGCAGCAGACCCACGATTTCTACGATAAACACGGCGGCAAAACCGTGACCCTGGCGCGCTTCCTGCCGATCATCCGCACCTTCGCGCCCTTCGTCGCCGGCGTCGGAAAGATGAACTACCTACGTTTCTTCGGCTTCAGCGTCCTGGGCACCATCCTATGGGTTGGCGGCCTGGTGACCCTCGGCTACTTCTTCGGCAACGTGCCCTTCATCAAGCAAAACCTGTCGCTGCTGGTGGTGGGCATCATCCTGCTGTCGTTGCTGCCGATGATCATTGGCCTGGTGCGCAGCAAGATGAGCCAGCGCGGCTCAAAAGCCGAAACGCGCTGATCGCTCCATGTGGTCCTTGAGCAACTGGCGCCGCCGACGCGCCCTCGCCAAACACCCCGTGGCCGAGGACACCTGGCAACGGGTGCGCCAGCAATTGAGCTTCCTCGACGGCATCAGCGCCGAAGAAGACCAATGGCTGCGTGAAGCCTGCGTACTGTTCCTGCACGACAAACACCTCACCGCCCTGCCCGGCGTCGAACTGCACCAGGAACAACGCCTGCTGCTTGCCGCCCAGGCCCAATTGCCGCTGATGCACCTCGGCGACCTGAACTGGTACCAGGGCTTCCACGAAATCGTCCTCTACCCCGACGACTTCCTCAGCCCCCAGCGCTACCGCGACGCCAGCGGCATCGAGCACGAGTGGGACGGCGAACACAGCGGCGAAGCCTGGCCCCAAGGCCCAATCATCCTGGCCTGGGACGGCGTGATGGCCAGCGGCGGCTGGGACGGCTACAACCTGGTGATCCACGAACTGGCGCACAAACTCGACATGCTCAACGGCGACGCCAACGGCCTGCCACCGCTGCACGCCGACATGCGCGTCAGCGACTGGGCCGACGCCATGCAACATGCATTCGATGATCTGGACCGCCAACTCGACCACAACCCCGACGCAGAGACCGCCATCGATCCCTATGCCGCCGAAAACCCCGCCGAGTTCTTCGCCGTCACCAGCGAATACTTCTTCAGCGCCCCGGATCTGCTGCACCAGGCCTATCCTCGGGTGTATGAACAGCTCAAGGCGTTTTACCGCCAGGATCCGTTGGCCCGGCTGCGGCAACTTCAGGCCGAAGATCCGGTCTATCAGGCGTCATACTAAGGTCTAGGGCAAAGCCCAAGACCCTGGTAGCGTGGCAACAGCGGCCGAATATGCCTATAATCGCCGCCACTTTTTGGTCAATCCGACCAGTCATCTGGTCAACTAACGGGGGCACCGCCCAATGAGCTACAGCAAGATTCCGGCTGGCAAAGACCTGCCGAACGACATCTACGTCGCGATCGAAATCCCGGCCAACCACGCCCCGATCAAATACGAAATCGACAAAGACAGCGATTGCCTGTTCGTTGACCGTTTCATGGCCACCCCGATGTTCTACCCGGCCAACTACGGTTACATCCCCAATACCCTGGCCGACGACGGCGACCCCCTCGACGTGCTGGTCGTAACCCCTTACCCAGTGGCTCCAGGCTCGGTCATCCGCGCCCGTCCAGTCGGCATCCTGAACATGACCGACGACGGCGGCGGCGATGCTAAAGTCATCGCAGTACCCCACGACAAACTGTCGCAACTGTACGTCGATGTGAAGGAATACACCGACCTGCCACCACTGCTGATCCAGCAGATCGAGCACTTCTTCGCGAACTACAAAGACCTCGAAAAAGGCAAGTGGGTCAAGATCGAAGGCTGGGCCGGCGCAGACGCCGCCCGCGAAGCGATCACCAAGTCGGTTGCCGCCTACAAAGGCTGAGACCGAACTTAAAAAGAACCCCGGTTAACCGGGGTTTTTTTATGCTTGGACCCTGGCTAATACAACTTCGTATTACCAGCGTTTACCTGCGTTTATCCCACTAGTTTTGGTTCCTGCAAACGGAAAGATCATCTTATAAATTCACACGACATGTTTATTGCCGAAAGCACAGTCGCCCCTAAACTTTCCGTTTATGAAAATACATTCCAGTGGCGACCGCTTCAGAGCCCTTCTCAAAGAAGCCAACATCCGATCCGCCGACTTCGCGAAGTTGTACGGCGTAAAATCGCAGCATGTAAATAACTGGTTCAACCGTGGCATCCCACCGGGACGCATCTACAGCATCGCCGGCCTGCTCACCGTCAGCCCGCAATGGCTCGCCACCGGCGAAGGCCCGCAAACCCCACTGGGCCTCGGCCCCGGCACCACCTATGAAGCCGCCGAAAACGACGGCGTCTACAGCGTGGCGGAAACCACGGACATCGAACTGCCGTTCTACAAGGAAGTCCCGATTGCCCCCGGCGAAACCAAAACTTACATCACCGAAATCCCCGATCAATCCATCCGCCTGCCCCGCACCCACCTAGAATCCCTGGAAATCGACCCCAGCGACGCCATCTGCACCACCATGGTCGGTGACAGCATGGCCGAACGCATCGAAGACGGCTCCACCCTCGCCATCGACCGGGGTCTGACCCAAATCGTCGACGGCCAAATCTACGCCCTCGAACACGACGGCATGCTGCGCATCAAATACCTGCACCGCATCCCCGGTAACCGACTTCGGCTGCGCAGCCACAACAGCGCCGCCTACCCCGACGAAGTCTTCAGCGCCGAACAGATCGACGCACAACACATCCACGTGATCGGCTGGGTGTTCTGGTGGTCAACCCTCAACAAACAGAGACCGCCGGTGTCCGATTGACTTCCCAACGGCAGGGATCGCTTTTCGTGGCGAGGGAGCTTGCTCCCGCTGGGCTGCGCAGCAGCCCCCTGCTTTTCCCCTGATTCACCCCTAACCCAATGATTCCACACCACTTACCACTGGGATTCCAAAGCAAACCCGCGTATCCTCCGCCCCACATTTGCGAGCCCACGCCTCGCACCGACAAGGCAGATCACTTTCTGACCAAGTCCCACAGCCGGCCGCAAGAGCCGGATGTACGTTTTGAAGGCTGGTAAGGTTTGTCAAAAACGAACTGAATCAGTCAACGAGAAGCCGGCCATAAGCCGGCTTTTTATTGTCTGAATTCCAAGGGGTCCAGCGGGTTCTTGCCTATCCGGAACCAATTAAAGATTTGCCCTACAGACCCTGCCTCTTTCCCTGACTTATTTCTCCAGCCATCCCCGGCAAAGTCTCGCGCCTTCCTGCGTTGCGAGATGTCTGAATGCGTTTCCCTGACAAGACCCCGTCTCTAAGCGGCGCCATTGGTTCGCTGGTCCTGGCCGTCATGAACAAACCCAATGTCGAGGCGGTGCTACAGGATTTTCGCAATTGCCTGGGCGACTACGACACCTGGGCGCAAAAGTTCTGGAACGGCCAGACGCTGGACATCGAGCAGGTGTTCAAGGTCGGCAATGAGGTCTCGCTCGCGCCTACGAAGGACGGCGGCAAGCAAGTCAGTGCCGTGGTGGCGAGCTGTCCGGCACAAGGTCCATTGACCCTTGTGCATATGTTCCAGGCATCACGTTTCGTGCCAATCGGCGACACACCGGTGGTGCTCGAGCCCATCATTCGGGACGCGCTGGGGAAAGAAACGTTTGGCGATCCAATCCCATACGTCATCGGCCCCAGCGGCATCCTGGAAATCCCTGAATGCGACCGCGGCCAGCGTTACCGCATCAGCTTTTTTCCGAATGTCACGAGCGATCACGTCAGGGCGCTGTATGCCTCTTATCAAACAGCGATCGCCGAGCTCGAAGGTTGGCTGAAAGCCGAGTGGAACGAGTTTCAACCGCTGTGGAAAGAGTTCACCGAAAGCGGTTTCGTGAAGCGTTTTAACGTGTTGCAAGAAGCCGAACAGCGCGATTTTGAAAGAGTCCTCCGTGGACTGTGGGACAACGTCAAACAGATTTTCAATCTGCTGGCGGACCTTCAGGCCAACAGTGAAAAGCTCCTGGAATACCTCACCGGGGCCGAGCTTGAGCAACTGCTGGAAACTTCGTCAGAGGCGATCGCCAAAGCGCTGATGATTGTGAGCGATGAGCCCTTGCTCTTCGTTTACACGGCGGCGTTCACCAGTTGGCTGCGGATGTTGCCACCGCAATATTTGGCCGAAGTCATGGGGGAGATGCGCGCCGAGATTCTGATCAATTTCCTATTGGCGGCTGTCACCGGCGGCCTGGGTTTGGGTCTGCGCCTGAGCGGCAAGGCGCTGCGCTTGGTTCGCTCGGAACGAGCCCGCGCATGGTTGCAGGCCTCGAGCCAACGCCTGGGCCAACTCGGTGGCGACAGCCTTAACGCTCATGCCGATGTGCTCAAGCCGGTCGTGATTGCGGGGCGAGGACCTTCAGTGGGGCCGGCGCCTGTCAGACCCTTGCAAATCACCACGGGAGACTCCCCACCTCTGTCGGTCAGCAATCCTGCCGCGATCGTGCGGGAAAAATCCCAGCCTTCCACTCAGCTAAACAAGTACGAGCCCCACGACGACGCCCCCGCCCAATCGAAAAACCCCAACGGCGACCCCGCCGACAGCGCCGCCCAGACCCGCACCGACGGTTGCCCGGTGTCCATGGTCACCGGCGAAGAGCTGCTCACCCTCGAAGACGGCACCCTCGACGGACGCTTGCCCTTCGTCTTCACCCGCCTCTACCGCACCAGCGCCGCCGACCTGGACATCGGCCTCGGCCGCGGATGGACCCATGCCCTGGCCCATCGCCTGTTGATCGACGGCGAGCAGGTTACCTGGGTCGACCAGGAAAACCGCCGCACCACGTTTCCCCGGCCCAGCCTGCAACGCCCCGCCATCCACAACAGCCTGGCCCGCGCGGCGATTTACCTGAGCAACGAGCCGGACGAATTGATCGTCGCCCAGCCCGGCGAAGACGCTCCTTTCCTACATTTTCGCGACGGTCATCTGACGGCCCTGAGCGATCGGTACGACAACCGCCTGACCGTCCAACGCAACATCTACGGCGACATCAGCCGTCTGGACAACGGTGCCGGCCGCTGTTTGCGTTTGCGCTACGAACATCGGCACCTGGTCGCCATCGACTATCAGAGCTTCCACCCGGCGCTGACCCTTGACGAAGCCTGGCGCACTGAACAGACCCTGGTGACCTACCGCTACGATGCGCGTTCGCGCCTCATCGAAGCGACCAACGCCGCCGGCGAGAGCGAGCGCTACGACTACGACGACCAGCACGTCATCCTCCAGCGGCAACTGGCCGGGGGCGCGAGTTTCTACTGGGAGTGGCAAGGCCTCGGCCCGGCGGCGCGCTGTGTCCGGCATTGGGCCTCGTTCGCGCAGATGGACAGCCGCTACACCTGGGGCGACGACGGCAGCGTCACGGTCCGGCATATCGATGGCAGCCAGGACGTGTATGTCCACGACGACCACGCGCGGCTGGTGCGCCAGGTCGATCCCGCCGGCGG
Organism: Pseudomonas sp. E102; assembly: GCF_052660185.1. Taxonomy (NCBI): domain Bacteria; kingdom Pseudomonadati; phylum Pseudomonadota; class Gammaproteobacteria; order Pseudomonadales; family Pseudomonadaceae; genus Pseudomonas; species Pseudomonas sp. E102. The sequence continues at coordinate 5,675,395 of NZ_CP084025.1, read as the reverse complement.
CGAACACCTCAAGGCTTATGACGAACAGGGCCGGCTGATCGCCGAGCAAGACCCGCTGGGCGCCGTCACCGAATACCGCTACGACGAAGTCGGACGGCTGGTGGCGCTGATTCCGCCGGAAGGCGAGCCCACGTCCTACGAATACCGAAACGGTTTCCTACACGCCCGGACTCGCGGCAAGGCCGTGTGGACCTACTGGCGCAATGCCCAGGGCGACATCATCGAAGTCGTCGACCCGGCTCGCCAAAGCACCTGGTATCACTACGACGACCAGGGGCAACTGAATACCATCAGCTACCCGGACGGCGGTGCCCATCATTTTGTGCGAAACCCGTTGGGCCAACTGACGGAAGAAATCCTGCCGGACGACGGCCAGCGAGTTTTTTCCTACGACGCCCTGGGCCGTCTGCTGACCCGTCAAGACGAACGCGGCGCCGTCACCCATTACCAATGGGACGCCGTGGGCCGCTTGCTACAGACCACCCTGCCCACCGGCGCGACCCGTGCATGGAGCTACAACGCCTACGGCAAGGTCACCGCGGAGCGGGACGAACTGGGGCGCATCACCCGCTACGAATACGCCGACGATCTGCACCTGGTCAGCCGCCGCCTCAACCCCGACGGCAGCGAACTGAAGTACCGCTACGACTCGGCGCGGCTGTTGCTGACCGAAATCGAGAACGAATCCGGCGAAAAATATCAGCTGGACTACACGCCCAACGGACTGATCCGACAGGAAACCGGCTTCGACGGCCAGCGCACCGGCTACGCCTACGACCTCAACGGCCACCTGCTGGAAAAGACCGAGTTCGGCGCCGACGGCAGCCAGCGGATCACCGGCTACCAACGCGACACCGCCGGCCGCCTGCTGCGCAAGACCTTGCCCGACGGTGCCATGGTCGAGTACGGCTACGACGCCCTCGGGCGGTTGATCAGCATTGAGGACGGTCATTGGCCGCTGGCCTACGAATACGACAACCAGGACCGCCTCGTCGCCGAACATCAGGGTTGGGCGAGCCTGCATTATCGCTACGACAATGTCGGCCGGTTGGTCCATTGTCGCCTGCCCGATCGCAGCACCCTGGATTACCGCCACCTGCGAGGCGGGGCGCTGATCGCCATCGACCTCAACGGCACGTGCCTGACCGAACACCGCTTCAAGGGCGGCCGCGAACGCCAGCGCCAGCAGGGCCAGTTGCTCAGCGACTACAGCTACGACGAACAGGGTCGCCTCAAGGCCCAGACCGTGTGGCAAAGCCAGCAAAAACAACTGTTCTGGCGTGACTATTCCTACACCGCCAACGGCAACCTCGCTGCGCTTTCCGACACGCGAAACCGACGCGGCTACCAGTACGACGCGCTGGATCGCCTGGTGCGCATCGACTACGCCCACAGCCAACCCCCGGAACACTTCTCCCACGACCCGGCCGGCAATGTGTTGTTCAACGACCGTCCCGGCCCGACCACCCTCAAGGGCAACCGCCTGCTGATGGAGGGCGATCGTCACTATGACTACGACGCCTACGGCAACCTGGTCCGCGAACGCCGCGGCCATGCCCAGTGCCTCGTCACGCAGTACCGCTACGACAGCCAACATCGGCTCATCGGCGTCACCACCCCCGACGGGAGCGAAAGCTCCTACCGCTACGACGCCTTCGGCCGACGCATCGAAAAGACCGAGGACGGCCTCACCACGGAATTCATCTGGCAGGGCGACCAGGTCATCGTTGAAAGCAGCGACCGTCACTACCAGAGCTACGTCTATGAACCCGGCACCTTCCGCCCCCTGGCCCTGCTCGAAGGCGCAGGGCCGGAAAAAGCCACGCCGTTCTACTACCACCTCGACCACCTCGGCACCCCTCAGGAACTGACCAGCCACCAAGGCGAAGTCGTCTGGGCCGCGCGCTACAACGGCTACGGCAAACTCACCGAACTGCGCCACGGCGACGGCAAACGACTGGAACAACCGCTGCGCTTTCAGGGGCAATACCACGACCGGGAAAGCGGCCTGCATTACAACCGGCACCGGTACTACAATCCGGAGACGGGTCGGTATTTGACGCTGGATCCGAGCAAGCTCAAGGGTGGGCTCAATGGGTATCGGTACACCCTGAACCCGACGGGGTGGGTGGATCCGTTGGGGTTGGTGGATTGTCCTGGGACCGGTGGGTGTAAGCCGGCGGTTGGGGTTGAGGAGCCGACAGATAAGGTTGGGGTGAACGAAGGTGAAACATCTCCTCCAAAACCACCGTACCTTTATCGAGGAGACTCAAGAGGGCCCGAGGTCATATTTAAAGAAGGCTTCGTTAGCTTAGGAGAAAGCACCGACCTATTACTTCATGCATTAGATAATACGAATCCACCGAGCAAATATGTCAGTGCGACTACTAACGTCGATGTCGGGATCGATTTTGGATCAAGATACGGGACTCGGAAGGGATACTTATACGTGCTCAAGAGAATTCCTGGCCGTGATGTTAACAAGGAGTTACCCAAAAAAGACATTCCTTTTAGCTATGAACATGAGATTGCGATTCCCGACCGCATAAAACCCGAGGACATCATAGGCGTGACACCTTTGAAAAAAGACGGCTCCTATGTAGGCTATTCACTGCCCAACCCTCAAAGGAAACAGCCATGACAGATAAAAAGATTATTTGGGTTATCAGGAATGGGCACAAAGAAAAAGCCCAACTCGATATTAATGAAAAAACATGCAGTATCTTGCTAACTTTCCAGGATGGCTGGGCGAAAAATTACACAGATCTAAACATCTATAATTGCTTGGGAAATATTATAAAAGAGCATTCAGACGTGAATTTTTTATGCAAGGGGGCGAAGCGAAACGTGCGTCCTTCAAGCATGTCCGCTCAGATGACATCAGGAATCATGGCCTACGAAAACACTTTGGGTGAGCCAGCTTCTAGGCAAAATCTCGTAAACATATTTGATTTTGATGATCAGGACATCATTAACGATCCCCAATTACAGAAAAATTTTTTCTCTGCTTGGATGAAATCGATACAGATAGATTAGTTAACCGTGTCTAGTTTGTACGTGTTTATCGCGAGCAGCTCACCTCCACCGAGGGAGGCAACATTGCTGCCAGAGCCGTACTTCGAACCGGCCGTTGAGCCAACAATCAAAAAAACGGAACCCAATCCCAGCGGCCCCGCTCAATTTTAAAGAGACCAACCCAAGACGGAGCCCCGCCGCCATGAACAACCCTACCCTCACCTTCGCCCAACTCCACCCCGGCGACCGCTTCACCCTACCGGCCGATCACCGTTTATTCACCAAGCTCACCGACAGCACCGCCCGAGAGCACAGCGTGCATTCGATCAATCTGAAGGAAGAAGGCTACGGCTACGCAGAAGACCCAATAAAACCCCTGCCCGAGGAAGCGCCGGTCGAGTACGTCCCGGTAGGTGGCCCGCTGCGGGCTGGAGGCTAGCGCTCAATCGACATTACAAACACCGCACCATCAGCCATTGCTCCTTGCCCCAAGCCTCGAAGCGCTCCAGCACTTCCCAGCCAAGCTTGGCGTAGTAATCCCGTTCACTGTGGGTGTGCAGGAACAACGTCGCAAAACCTGCTTCTTTGCCATGGTTGCAGATGCCTTCGATCAACCGCGCGGCGAGGCCTCGGCGTCGGGCATCCGGGTGGACGAATACGCAGGCCAACCACGGGCCGAGCTCGGGGTGGTCGGGCAGGTCGTCATGTGCCAGCGAGGCACCGCCCAGCAGTTGGTCCTGTTCCATGGCGATCAGGCATTTCCAGCGGCCATCGCGCTGGCCTGCCGAGAATTCCTCCTGCCAGTGGGCCAATGATTGGTGGGCGAATTCATAGCTAAATTCTCGATACAGCCATTCGGCCATCAGGTTGCATTTATCCATGTGGTTGAGGAGCCAATCCACTTGCAGCATCTTAACCATCCTTCTGTAGTCTTTTTCCACCGCGTATACGGCGCAGATGCCTACCCGCGCTCATTCCCAGCAAATACCCACCTGCAAGGCCTCAACCTATCGTAATCTCGCAGCTGAACAAGCCCAGCCCCGAATCCGGCCGAGATCTCATTTCACATGCCTTCCATTTATCAACTCAAGCCTGCCTTCCAAAACCTGCTTCGTCCCACCGTACAACGCCTTTACGACAAAGGCATCACCGCCAACCAGGTGACCTTGCTCGCCGGCTTCGTTTCCGTGCTGGTGGGGGCGGTGATTGCATGGTTCGCCAGCCATCCGTGGGTTTTCGTCCTGGTGCCGGTGTGGATGTTCCTGCGCATGGCGTTGAATGCGGTGGATGGCATGCTTGCGCGGGAGTTCGGCCAGCAATCGAATCTGGGCGCCTACCTCAATGAGCTATGCGATATCATCGCCGACGCGGCCTTGATCCTGCCTTTTGCCCTGTTTCCCGATACCAGCCTGTTGCTCGTGTTGTTGGTCACGCTGTTGGCGTTGTTCAGCGAATACGCTGGCGTGCTGGGCGCGATGGTCGGGGCTTCGCGGCGCTATGACGGGCCGATGGGCAAGAGTGACCGCGCGTTTGTGTTTGGCGTGCTGGCGACCGGTATTGCCCTGGGTTGGCTCGGGGCGCTGTGGGTTGATGGTGTGATGGCGGTGGTTGCCGCCCTGCTGGTTTATACCTTGGTCAATCGGGTCCGCCATGGCCTGAGCCAGGTGTCGGAAAACGCTCCCTCAGCATAAGGAAATTGCAATGCGTGAAGCCCAGGCACTGACGTTCACCACCCACGACGGCGTGGAGTTGTTCTACCGGCACTGGCCGGCTGTCGAGGCCACGGCGGGTGAACCCCGTCAGGCTGTGTTGTTGTTTCACCGCGGTCATGAACACTCGGGGCGCATCGCGCACCTTGTGGATGAGCTGGATCTGCCCGGGTTCGAATTTTTCGCCTGGGACGCACGTGGCCACGGCCAGTCGCCGGGCGAGCGCGGCGACAGCCCTAGCTTTGCTACCAGCGCCCGTGACGTGCAGACTTTTTGCGATCACATCGGCGCCACGCACCAGATCGACGAACAGAACATCGCCGTGGTCGCGCAAAGCGTCGGCGCGGTGATCGCGTCTACCTGGGTCCACGACTACGCGCCGCGCATTCGCTCGCTGGTGCTGGCGTCGCCGGCCTTCAAGGTCAAGCTCTACGTACCGTTCGCCCGTCCGGGCCTGGCGCTGATGCGCAAGTTCCGTGGCAACTTCTTCGTCAACAGCTACGTCAAGGCCAAGTTCCTCAGCCATGACCCGGAGCGGGTGGCGTCCTACGACAGCGATCCGTTGATCACCAAGGCCATTTCGGTGAACGTGCTGCTGGGCCTGTACGAAGCGGCCGACCGGGTTGTAGCCGATGCCCAGGCGATCCAGGTACCGACGCAGCTGTTGATCTCCGGTTCCGACTTCGTGGTGCATCGCAAACCCCAGGAGCAGTTCTTCGAGCGCCTGGGCAGCCTGCACAAGGAGAAGCACATCCTGCCGGGCTTCTTCCACGACACTCTGGGCGAAAAGAACCGTGCGCCAGCCATCGCCAGCGCCCGTCGTTTCATCCTGCAGAATTTTGCCCGCCCGCTGGAGCGCCCTTCCCTGCTGGACGCCGATCGCCTCGGCGTGACCTGCGCCGAAGCCGAAACCCTGGCGACGCCGCTGCCGCACAACTCGCTGCGTGATCTTTACTGGCGCATGACCCGCGCCAGCATGCGCTTTGGCAGCAAGCTGTCTGCCGGCGTGAAACTGGGCTTCGACACCGGTTTCGACTCTGGCAGCACCCTGGACTACGTCTACCGCAACCGCCCCACCGGCACGTCGGCGCTGGGCAAGATGATCGACCAGAACTACCTGAACTCCATCGGTTGGCGCGGTATTCGCCAGCGCAAGGTGCACGTCGAGGAGTTGCTGCGCCTGGCGATGGCCGAGTTGCGCGCCCAGGACCGCGAGGTGCGCATCGTCGACATCGCCGCCGGTCATGGCCGCTACATTCTGGAAGCGCTGCAAGGCGTCAGCCCGTTGCCGGAGTCGATCCTGCTGCGCGACTACAGCGACATCAACGTGCGCGACGGCAGTGCGCTGATCGTCGAGAAGGGCTTGGGCGACATCGCCCGATTCGTCAAGGGCGATGCCTTCGACCGCCAGGACCTGGCGGCGCTGGAGCCCAAGCCGACCCTCGCCGTGGTGTCCGGCCTGTACGAATTGTTCGCCGATAACCAGATGGTCGGCGGCTCCCTCGCGGGCCTGGCCGAAGCGGTGGAGCCCGGCGGTTTCCTGGTCTACACCGGTCAGCCGTGGCACCCGCAACTGGAACTGATCGCCCGCGCCCTGACCAGCCACCGCGCCGGCCAGGCCTGGGTGATGCGTCGGCGCACCCAGGCGGAAATGGATCAGTTGGTCGAGGCGGCGGGCTTTCGCAAGATCACACTGCGTGTCGATGAGTGGGGCATTTTCAGCGTGTCGCTGGCGCAGCGGGTCCAGTAATGAGCGCCGTCATCGCTCCGGTCCGCGAACCCGCGCTGCTGAAACCGGCGGTGCTGTGGCTGCTGTTGCTGGCGCCGCTGTTCTTCACCACGTACGGCTTCGCCACCTGGGTCACGGCCCAGCGTGACGACGTCGGCAGCCTGGTGTTCGGCTGGGAAAGCCACATGCCGTTCATGGCCTGGACGATCGTGCCGTACTGGTCGATTGACCTGTTATACGGCCTATCACTGCTGTTGCCCAACAGCCGCGACGAACTCAAGCGCCACGCCTTGCGCCTGCTCACGGCCCAAGGAATTGCCGTCAGCTGCTTCCTGCTCTGGCCGCTGACTTTTACCTTCCCTCGGCCGGAAATGGACGGGGTGTTCGGCTGGATGTTTGACGTACTGGCCGGCTTCGATAAGCCGTTCAACCAGGCGCCGTCGCTGCACATCGCGCTGCTGGTGGTGCTCTGGGTCTGTTATGAGCGCCACCTGCAAGGCGTCTGGCGTTGGCTGATGCACGGTTGGTTCGCGTTGATCGGCGTGTCGGTGCTGACCACTTACCAACACCATTTCGTCGACGTGCCGACCGGCGCGCTGGCCGGGTGGTTGTGTGTCTGGTTGTGGCCGCTGGACCGGCCAAGTCCGCTGTTGAGTGCGCGCCTGGCGACCGATCCAGCCCGTCGACGCTTGGCCATGCGTTATGGCTTGGGCGCGGCGGCGATGTTCATCCCGGCGTTTGCCTACGGTGGCGCGTGGCTCTGGCTGATATGGCCGGCGGTGGCGCTGCTCATGGTGGCACTGAATTATCTGGTGTTCGGCGCGAGCGGGTTCCAGAAACGTGAAGACGGCCGGCTGAGCCCGGCGGTGCGCTGGTTGCTGGCGCCTTATCTGATGGCGGCGTGGATCAATTCCCGCCTGTGGACGCGCAAGCACCCGCAACCTGACCAGATCATGGATGACGTCTGGCTCGGGCGGATTCCTACGTCGACAGCGCTGAAGGACAGCCCGTTCAACGGGGTGCTCGACCTGTGCGCCGAGTTGTCCATGGACAGCACGGCAATCGCTTATCGCACCTTGCCTGTGCTCGACCTGACCGCACCGACCACCGAGCAATGCCTGGAGGCCGCGCAGAAAATCGAGCACCTGCGCCAGCACGGGCCGGTGCTGGTCTGCTGCGCCTTGGGTTATTCGCGCAGCGCCACCGCCGTGGCGGCGTGGTTGCTAAGCACTGGCCGTGCTGCCAGTGTCGACGCAGCCATTGCGCAGATCCAGCGTGTGCGCCCGCGTGTCGTCCTGCACCCGGCCCATCGCCAGGCGTTGGGGCAAATATCCGCAGGGTTCGGGGAATGGTCATGAGCAGTGACATCGAACTGCACACCGTGGCGAGCTTGTTGCGCCGGGGTCATTCGCTGGATCAGCTTTCCACTGGCCTGACCCTGTTGGCGGCGCTGATCGGCCTGGGCCAATGGCTGGTGGGCAGCGTCGATCCGTGGCTGCTGTTGCTGAGCTTCGGCGTGTTCGTCCTCGGCATGCAGGAAAAATATTTGGCGTTTCGCGTGGCCTTTGATGCCGATCTGTTTCAAATCGTCGCGGATGCCGGCAAGCCACTGACCGAACGCACCCAAGCATTGGACGAGGCCCTCGCCAATCTCGGCCTGCAACCGGCCGAGCGTGGCGGGCGGTCGTGGTCCGAGCGCAGCCACGGCTCGATGCGCCTGCTTCGCCGCCAAGCCTGGCTGGTGTTTACGCAAGCTTTGTTGACGGTGAGCTTCGTCCTGGCCAGTCCCTGGCTGGTTTATTCGGGTCTGGGTGTTTAAGCAATTAATTGGAGATGAACGCCTTTGTGGCGAGGGGATTTATCCCCGCTGGGCTGCGAAGCAGCCCCCGAACCAGGCAACTCGGTGTGCCAGCAAGATTGAGCTAGCTGTTTTAGGGCCGCTTCGCAGCCCAACGGGGATAAATCCCCTCGCCACAGTGATTACTCATGTTTCTCAGGACAAGGAATCCTCATGTTCGAACCCGTGGTCGCCAATCTCATCACCTCCGCCGCGCGGATGGTCACCGGCGCTCGCAGCCTGTGGCTCGGCTGCGCGCCGACGCCGGTACAGCGGATCTATTTCGCCAACCACAGCAGCCACGGTGATTTCGTGTTGCTCTGGGCCTCGCTGCCACCGGCGCTACGCAAGCTCACCCGCCCGGTTGCCGGGGCCGATTACTGGCAAACCAGCCCGGTGCGCCGCTACATCATCAACCGGGTGTTCAACGGCGTGCTGGTGGATCGCGAGCGCAAGGACCCTGCCTACAATCCATTGCAGCCGATGCTCGACGCGCTGGAAAACGGCGACTCGTTGATCATCTTCCCCGAGGGCACGCGCAACCCGGACGAAGGCCTGCTGCCGTTCAAGAGCGGGATCTACCACTTAATGAAAAGCCACCCGGAGGTGGAGGTAATCCCGGTGTGGATCGCCAACCTCAACCGCGTCATGCCCAAGGGCCGCGTGCTGCCCTTGCCGCTGCTGTGCACCACCAGCTTCGGCGCGCCGCTGTGCATCGAGGAAGGCGAAAGCAAAGAGCAATTTCTAGAACGCAGCCGTGCCGCGCTGCTGGCACTGGCCCCGGAGCACGTCTGACATGGATCGATATACCTTGATGTTGTTTGGCGGGATCGGCGCGATTCTGCTGCTGGCTTCGTTGATCGGTTTCATTCTCAAGCTGCGGACCAAAGGCGCGCCGAACTCAGTCATCGAGAACCTCAACGCGCGGATCAACGCCTGGTGGATCATGGTGCTGGTGATCGGCATCGCGTTCTGGCTCGGCAACGCGGCGGTAATCCTGCTGTTCTACGCCGTGTCGTTCTATGCGTTGCGCGAATTCCTGACCCTGACGCCGACCCGGCGCAGTGACTATCCTGCCCTCGTGGCGGCGTTTTACCTGGCACTGCCGCTGCAATACCTGCTGATCTACTACGACTGGTACGGGCTGTTCTCGATCTTCATTCCGGTGTACGTGTTCCTGCTGTTGCCGATCCTCGCGTCGCTGGGCGGCGACAGCACGCACTTCCTCGAACGCGCGTCGAAAGTGCAGTGGGGGTTGATGATCGCGGTGTTCTGCATTTCCTTCGTGCCCGCCCTGCTGACCTTGGACATTGCAGGTTTTGAAGGGCGCAACCTGTTGCTGATCGCCTACCTGGTGATCGTGGTGCAGCTTTCGGATGTGTTGCAGTACGTCTGCGGCAAGTTGTTCGGCAAGCACAAGATCGCGCCGAACCTGTCGCCGTCGAAGACCGTTGAAGGTTTTGTCTGCGGCATTTTCCTGGCCTCGCTGATCGGCGGCGCGCTGTGGTGGATCACGCCGTTCAACCCCTGGCAGTCATTCCTTATCGCTTTGCTGATCAACCTGCTTGGGTTTGCCGGCGGCATCGTCATGTCGGCCATCAAGCGCGACCGGGGCGTGAAGGATTGGGGCCACATGATCGAAGGCCACGGCGGCATGCTCGACCGCTTGGACTCGGTGTGCTTCGCCGCGCCGATCTTCTTTCATCTGGTTCGGTATTGGTGGACTTGAGATAACCCTGACCTGAGGCACCGCTTACCTGTGGCGAGGGAGCTTGCTCCCGCTGGGCTGCGCAGCAGCCCCCAGATCTTAGGGCCGCTCCGCGCCCCAGCGGGAGCTTGCTCCCTCGCCACAAAAGCGGTGTGGTGCACATTCAATGCGCCAACATATTGTGATGCACGCTGTACATGATCCACAGCGACAGCCCCACCAGCAGCGCAATCACCACCGCTGAGAACGCCAGCGCCGTCAGGTTCCAGCGTTGCTGCGGTGAGAAGTTCAGGTGCAGGAAATACACCAGGTGGACGACGATCTGGATCACCGCGAATATCGCCACGATCCCGGCCGTCACGGGCTTGGGCAATGTGGGATACATCACCAGGGCGAAGGGGATGACGGTGAGGATGACCGACAGCACGAACCCGGTGAGGTAGGATTTTGCGCTGCCATGGCTGGCATCGACGCTGCTCTGATGACTGCTCATTACATCACTCCAAACAGATAGACCACGGTAAACACACAAATCCACACAACGTCGAGGAAGTGCCAGAACAGGCTCAGGCAGCCCATGCGGGTCGCGTTGACGGTGGTCAGGCCTTTGCGTTGAACCTGGAACATAACGACAGCCATCCACAACAGGCCGGTGGCGACGTGCAGGCCGTGAGTGCCCACCAGGGTGAAGAAGCCCGTGAGGAAGGCGCTGCGGTTCGGGCCATAGCCTTCGGCGATGAGTTTCTCGAACTCATGGATTTCCATGCCGATAAACGCAAGGCCGAGAAGGAACGTCACGCCGAGCCAGGCCAGCACTTTTTGCTTCTGGCCAGCGCTCAGCGCGAGCATGGCGAAACCGTAGGTGATGCTGCTGAACAGCAGGATGAAAGTTTCCGTAAGGACGTAGGGCAATTCGAAAATGTCGGCGGCGCCAGGGCCACCGGCGACGCTTTGCCCCAGTACCGCATAGGTCGCAAACAGCGTTGCGAACAAGATGCAGTCGGTCATCAGGTAGATCCAGAACCCGAACAGGGTCATGGAGCTGGCGTCCGAGTGCCCGTGTTCGGATTCCGGCGCGGTGGCGTTGGGTTGAACGAGATTGGACATGATCAAGCCTCCGCCAACATCTTGATGCGTTGATTTTCGATGCGCGCCACCTCCTCGGCGGGCACGTAGTAATCGATGTCGTCATCGGCGCTGCGCCAGATCACGCCGCCGATGGTCGCGACCAACCCGACAATGGCCAGCCACCAGATATGCCACACCAGGGCAAAGCACATGATCAGGCTGAACAGGCTGATGACCAGTCCCATGGCGGTGTTTCGCGGCATGTGGATGGCTTGGAAGTCGGCTTCGATGGCAGTTTTCTGCCCACGCTCCTTAATGCCCCAATAGGCGTCGATGCCCTCCACCACCGGTTGCTGGGCGAAGTTATAGAACGGCGGCGGTGACGCCGTGGACCACTCCAGCGTGCGACCGTCCCATGGGTCGCCCGTCAGGTCGCGGTTCTGGTGGCGGTGGCGGATGCTGAAGTAGAACTGCAAGATCTGGCAGACCACGCCGCACAGGATGATGCCGACACCGATCAACTCCAGCTCCAGCCAGGGCCGCCACTGCGGAACATCAAAGTGGTTCAAACGCCGCGTCATGCCCATGAAGCCCAGGAAGTAGGACGGCATGAAGGCGAAGTAGAAGCCGACAATCCAGCACCAGAACGCCGCCCGTCCAAAGCCGTCATGGAGCTTGAAGCCGAATGCCTTGGGAAACCAATAGGTCAGGCCGCACAGGTAGCCAAACACGGCGCCACCGATGATCACGTTGTGGAAGTGGGCGATCAGGAACAGGCTGTTGTGCAGCAGGAAATCCGCCCCGGGCACCGCCAGCAGCACGCCGGTCATGCCACCGATGCTGAACGTGACGATGAAGCCCACCGTCCACAGCATCGGCGTTTCAAAGCGAACTCGCCCGCGGTACATGGTGAACAGCCAGGTGAAAATCTTCACTCCCGTAGGCACGGCGATGATCATGGTCATGATGCCGAAGAAGGCGTTGACGTTCGCCCCCGAGCCCATCGTGAAGAAGTGGTGCACCCAGACGATGAACGACAGGATGGTGATGACGATTGTCGCCCACACCAGCGAGTGATAGCCGAACAGACGCTTGCGGCTGAAGGTGGACGCCACCTCGGAAAAGATGCCGAACGCCGGCAGGATCAGGATGTACACCTCCGGGTGGCCCCAGGCCCAGATGAGGTTGACGTACATCATCGGGTTGCCGCCCAGCTCGTTGGTGAAAAAGTGCATGTCCAGGTAGCGGTCGAGGCTGAGCATGAACAGCGTCGCGGTAAGAATCGGGAACGATGCAAGAATCAGCACCGCCGTGCACAGCACCGTCCAGGTGAACACCGGCATGCGGAAAAGCGTCATACCCGGTGTACGCATTTTCAGGATCGTGACGAAGAAATTCACCCCGGTGAGCAACGTTCCGACCCCGGATATCTGTAATGACCAGATGTAATAGTCCACCCCGACCCCGGGGCTGTAGGAAAGCCCCGACAACGGCGGATAAGCGACCCAACCGGTGCGGGCGAACTCACCGACCGCCAGGGAAATGTTCACCAGCATCGCGCCGGCCACGAATAGCCAGAAACTCAACGCGTTGAGGAACGGGAACGCAACGTCCCGGGCACCGATCTGCAAGGGCACGACGATGTTCATCAACCCCACCACCAACGGCATCGCCATGAAGAAAATCATGATCACGCCATGGGCGGTGAAGATCTGGTCGTAGTGTTCCGGTGGCAGGTAACCGGGCGAACCGTCGGACGCCATCGCCTGCTGCGTGCGCATCATGATCGCGTCGGAAAACCCGCGCAGCAGCATCACCAGGCCCACGACGATGTACATCACGCCGATGCGCTTGTGATCGACCGAGGTGAACCACTCTTTCCACAGGTACGTCCATTTGCGGCGGTAGGTGATGGCGCCGATGCCCGCCAAGGCGACCAGCCCCACCACCGCGAGGGTCCACATGATGATGGGCTCATCCGTCGGGATCGCCTCAAGGTTGAGTTTTCCAAACATGCTGTTCTACTCCAGGATCTTGTTACTGCCCTTGCGGGGCCCCGGCAGGTGATTCGATGCTGCCTTGCATGTGCTCCATGCGATGCTCGACCTCACGGGATCGGTTCATGCCTTCGTACTTATCGATGATGCTCTGGAACAAGTCCGGCTGGACCGAGGCGTAGTGCTCCACCGGGTGCTTGACCGTGGGTCGGGCGAGTCGGGCGTAACTGTCCTTGTCCAACCGCCCTTGCCCTGCGCGGACGTCGGCGACCCACTTGTCGAAGCCCGCCGCATCGGTGGCCAGGGTTCGGAAGTGCATGTCGGAAAAACCCGGGCCGTTGTAGTTGGCGGCGATGCCCCGGTATTCCCCGGCCTCGTTGGCAATCAGGTGCAGTTGGGTCTGCATGCCGGCCATGGCGTAGATCTGCCCGCCCAGTGCCGGTATGAAAAACGAGGTCATGGCACCGTCGGACGTCACGCGAAAGTTCACCGGTGTGTCCAGCGGCATCGCCAACTCGTTGACCGTAGCGATCCCCAGTTCCGGATAGATGAAGACCCACTTCCAATCCGCCGCGATGACCTGCACCACCAGCGGCTTCACGTCCGAATCCAGCGGCCGGTAAGGGTCCAGCGCATGGGTGGACTTCCAGGTGACCACGCCCAGAATGATGATGATCACCAGCGGGACACCCCAGACCACCGTTTCGATCTTTCGCGAATGCGCCCACTCCGGCGTGTATTTCGCCTTTGTGTTGGAAGCGCGGTACTTCACCGAAAAGACGAACGCCATGACGATGACCGGCACCACCACCAGCAACATCAACAGCGTCGAGAGAATGATCAAGTTGCGTTGATCAACGCCGACCTGTCCCTTGGGATTGAACAACACCATGTCGCAACCGCCGAGCAACAGCATCCCGCCGACCAGCAACAACCTTGATAAGTAACAAGGCAGTCGAGTTCGCATGTCTTACGCTTCGCTTATTGAGTGTTTGCCAGTTGCTGCGCGATCTTGTCTTTGATCGACAGGCGCTGTTCCTTGAGCTTACGGATATCGTCACCCTCGACATTGCCCGCCGAAATCGATTCGGCCGCTAGCACTTGGTTATCCAAATCCGTGTATTCATCGAGCAGGCGATCAAGTTCCGGATCCTGCTGACGACGTTGTTGAACCGCCTCTTTGCTGCAATTCAAATCCTGATAAAGATCATGAGAAGCAGGCATGGCCTTCTCCTTTTAACGGTGTTGTTGGGGTACACGATTTTTAGAATTGGCCCCTTCGGCTAAGTTGAAAGAAACATCTGGAAACGGTGACGAACGGCATCGTGAACAAAAAAAAGCCCACGAGACGTGGGCAAAGGGAAGAGTCGTTTTGACTTGGATCGGGTCAGGAAGATTGTTTGCCGGTGGCCGACGGCATTGCATTGGAATCGACACGGACCGGGTGCCGCTGGACGGCCCGCTCCCATTCCTTGGCATCGTGACTGCAGAAAATTTCCACGTGCCCATCCTGGACCCGTGCCAGCTCCCGCAGCCGTTGCTGATTGCGCATCCGCGCCGAACGATAGGTGTCCATCATGTATTGATAAAACTTCAGCCCCGGCGGACAGCGACGCTCGGCTTGATGGACTTCATCGTGAAAAAAATAGGCATCGCCGGCGTGCAGCAACCAGCCGTCGGACGTGCGCACGGCAATGCCCGCGTGCCCGGCGGTGTGGCCTTGGAGCGGCACCAGGAAAATGTCCTCTTCTTCCGCGCCGATTAATGCGCGCACCGAGTCGAATCCGAACCAGGTGTCGCCATCCGGGGCATAAAACTCCCAGTTATCGACGCCCTGCCACTGACGCGCCTGGAACCGGCGTCGACTGATCCAAGTGTCGGCGGTGCGGGCCGCCGCCATTTCGTCGCGCATGACGTGAACCCGGGCCTGGGGAAAATCCTGCAGCCCGCCGGCGTGGTCGAAATCCAGATGGGTAACAAGAATGTGCCGCACGTCGTTGGCATCGAAGCCCAGGCGCCGCACTTGCTCCAATGCAGTGAGGCGATGCTCGAACTTGATGTTGTTGAACGCGCGGAAAAAACGACTCAGACGCTCGGGCGTCTGCACATCGCGCTGGCCAAAACCGGTGTCCACCAGTATCAGACCGTTGGTGTCGGTTTCAATCAACAGGCAATGACACACCAGGCACGCCGTCAGCCCCCGGCTGTAACCGTCGAACAGCTTTCCGCCCACCGGGCACATGCAACCGCAGTTGAGGTGGTGGATATGCATGGAGGCCTCCTGCACGAATGGCGCGTCGATTTCTGGTTATTTCCGGACTCTAAGAAATCGACAGGAAGGCGACAGGCTCAATTCCGCAAAGGCGACAGGCGGTGCCCATGCCTGGCCAAACCACGGATTGGGCGGGAGCGAGCCTGCTCGCGAAAGCGCTGGGTCAGCTTGCATTGATGTTGAATGTGCCCTCGTCTTCGCGAGCAGGCTCGCTCCCACAGGTATTTTTGGTGTTTGAGCGCTCCCTCACCACAGGGATCACAGCCCACAGGTTTATGGGTAGCTGAAGCTCTTCACCAACGTCAGCTCCCCCACCGCCCGCATGGGCACCACGAAGGTTTCCATCTTCTCGCTCGGCGTGCCTTCTTCGGTGATGACGGTAACTTTCGCCGTGGTCAGGGCCTGTTGCGCCTGTTCGACTTGTTCGCCATCGCCTTCTTCATCCTCGTCACTGCGATAACCGCCGCCGTAGTAGTTCACATACACCAGGTATTGGCCTTTGATCGGCGCGGGCATGGCGAAGATTTCCGGGCCGTAGCCGGTGGTGACGTCGACGTCGAGGGCGGCGCCATTGGCGACGGCGCGGTCGCCGTACCAGATGTGGGCGCCGTCGGGCGTAACCAGGTGCAGGTCCAGGTCGGTACCATCGCTGTCCCAGGTCAGCAATACCCGCAGCTTGGCCGGGGTCGCGCCGCCGCTGGTGTTGAGGAATTGCGTGCGGTGGCGCTGCTGGCCATCGGCGCTGCGCACTTCCACGCTGTTGCTGCCGTTGGGGAACGAGAACGGCCGATCGAAGCGGCCTTCCTCATCAACCTTCAACGGCAGGCTCACACCGTTGACGATGAGTTGGCCTGGCTCATTGCTCTTCGGCGTGCCTTTGATCTGACCGCTGATACGCGCCGTGTTCGCCTGGCCCTGGGGCGTGTTGACCGACGAGGCCGGGTAGTTGACGGTCTGGCTGAAGCTTTCGCCCTCGCCGCCCGGCGCGCCGCTGCGCCAGCCGCCGACTGGGGTTTCTAGCTTGATCGGGTCGGCGGCCATGGCCGATGGCAACGCAGCGAGGCCGCAAAGCAACAGCAAGACCTGTGGATAACAGAGTGTCATGGTCTATTCCAGCAAGAGGTGACGGGCGAGCCCTTCGATATAGGTTTCGTCCTGGCCGTTGGGGTGAGCTTCAAAGGCCAGGTGCAGATATTCATGGGTCAGGTCGAGGCGGTCTTGCAGCGACAGCACGCCGCGCACGTAGATGCGCTGGCGCTCGCGGTCCACATACGGCCGGCCGAAGGCGACGCGGCACACCGCGAAGGCACTGATTTCGTTGTAGCCCACTTCGCTTTCCAAGCGTTGACGCCAGCCACGTCGCTGCTTCAGCAACCATTCCTGGGCGGCGGGCAATGCTTGGCAGGATGCCACCGGATTGTCCCAACGGCTGAGGCTCGCGCGCGGATAGGCATGCAGCAGGATCGCGTCGTAACGCTGGCCGTCGTGGGCTTGTTCGACGGCTTGGGCCCAGGATAGTTTGTCCGGGCCGGGTTGATCGGAGTGATAAGTGACGTCGGTGCCAGCCAGGACCAGGTCGCTGGTCCAAGCGGCAATGGCCCGGGTTTCAGGCGCCGCCGGACGTGGCGCGACGCGCTGGCGATGGCTGCTGTCGTCGATGCTCAGGCAATCGCCGTTGCGCTGGGCATTTTGCAGCAGGTAGGTGCGAATCGCCACGGCCAGGGCTTTGGCCGCTTCGGCGGGTTCGGCCTTGGCTTCGCGTTGCAGGACCCGGGCGACGTACTCCTCCCGGTCCAGTCGCGCCACCAGTTTGCCCGGCAGCAGGAACAGTTCGCCGTCGCTGTGGATGTCCAGCTGGTTACCGTTGGTGAACTCGACGCGGTAGTCGCCGCGCAACTGGCCCGGCGTGGCGGGTCGCTCGCCAGCCATCACCCGTTGCAACGGGTAACGGGCAAACAGGTCGACTTCCACGCAGCGTCCGGTGTCCACAGGCCAGCGGGACGGCAGCGCCGTGGCCAAGCCATCGCCGTATTTCTTCAGGACCTGCTGACTGGTGCCGCGGCCACCGGCCCACACCGGGGTGCCATCAGCCAGCCAACCGGCGAAACCGCCTTGGCGCGACGAGGGCCCCTGGTCGCCCAACCAACTCCAGGTCTTGACCCGCAGGCGAGCGCCCAACTGGCCGACCAACCGACCATCCGCCGCGCCGAGCACCACGTCGAGCAATACCCGACGGGCCTGCTCCTGGGCCGGTAGCATCGCCAGCGCCTTGAGCAGTTCCGCCACCGGCACCTGGGTTTGCGGCTGCAAGGTCGGCAGGTCCAACAACCATTTCGGCGCCTGGCGCGCCTGCCAGTAATCACGCCATCGCGGCGCGGAAATCCCGAGTCGCTGGGGTTCGAAATACAAACCACAGGACTTCACCAGCGCCTGATCGCGGCCGATGCTCTGCCCAGCGTTGCAGCAATAGACCTCTTCCTTCGATTCGCCGCGGCATTCGTAAACCGGCTCGCGAGCATCGGTGTCCACCAGCCAGGCGTAGACGAAGAGTTTCCACAAACTGCCCAACGGTGCCTGCAAGGAATTGGTCAACGGCTGGCGATCCAGCACCTGGGTCTGGCTCACCCGCAACAGTTGACCGTCGAAGGCCAGGCGCAACGGCTCCTCCTGCGCTGTCGTCAGCGCAGGAATCAGGCACAACCACCACCAGCCCCAAGCCCTGCGCATGTCAGTTGACCGTCACCTGACCCAGCGCCGGTTTCTGTTCCCGCGCCTGGTTCTGTGGCGCATAGACCTGGGTGAAACGCACCGGCGGCAAGGTGAACTGACCCTTCTGGGAGAAGCGCACCAAATGTCGCAGGCGCAACTCGCCACTGAGGGCATCGACCGGTACCGCGTAGGCCATCTGGCCCGGCTCGAAGCGCGCCTTTTCCAGGGAAGTTGGCTCGCTGTCGGCCATGCCCATCAACTGGATGCCCCACGTGGTGCGCTCCACATCGGCGCCCGGTGGCAACGGCACTTCGAGCATGCCGTAGCGCAGCGGTGTCGCGGCCTTGCTGTTGATGATCACTTCATCCAGGTAGAGGGCGTCGCTGGACAACGGCTTGTTGCCCACGGCTTCAAGCTTGAAGGTGAAAGCCTCGTCGCCCGGCACCAGGCGCGACAGGCGGCGGGTGATGGACACCGCCATCGGCGCGACGGGCGCTTGCTGACTCTGGAAGCTCAATGCCGCTTGCAACGGACGCTCCTGGGCGCCGCTGAGCGTCAGCAAGGTCGGCAACTGCGCGCCCTGCCATTGCCAATAGGTTTCACCCGTGGCGCCTTGCTGGGCTTTCCAACCTTCGCCCGGCGTCAATGCCACGGCCGGCGCGGCCTGTTCGATGCTGCGTTGCAGCCAGGTCAGGGCCAACGCGCGTTCCAAGGTGGATTGCTGCGGCAGCACGCGCTCCAGCAATGCACTGGCGCGGGCCTGATCGAAGCCCTGCAACGACAGCAGCAGTGCTTCCACGAACGGCTGCGAGCTCAGCTCCAACTGCTGTTGCGCGGCCTCGGCCTGACGGCTGAACGCTGCGGGCAACGGCACCTTCGCCTGCTTGGCGAGGGATGCGGTCAACACCCGGGCGCTGGCCAGGCCGAGGGCCGAATCCGGCGCGTACATGACCAGGCTGTCTTCACCGCTGTCCAGCACGCTCTCGGTGCTGTCTTCACTGGCTTTCGCCAGGTCGTCCATCAGCCCGCTGAGCAAGGTATTCACCGGCAGTTGCATCTGCTTGGCGAACGACAGGATCAACGCCCGCTGCAACAGCGGCGTGTCAGCGGCCTGCTTGGCATAGACCTCCAGCACCCGCTGCCAGTGTTCCGCCGGCAGGTTCAGGTCCAAAGCCTTGCTGGCGTGCCAGTCGGCGTAATAGGCATAAGCGGTGAGGAATGCATCCGGCTCGCCGTCCTGGCCCCACCAGGTGAAGCTCGCCGACGGCCCGGCCATCTGCACCAGGCGCAAGCGGCTGTTCTGCATGATCAACCGCAAGCGGTCGCGGATCTGCGGGTTCGACGCCAGGGTCGGATACGCGATGCTCAATGGCAACAGGCGGCTGGCCGTCTGCTCGACGCCGCCGTACGGGTAGCTCAGCAATTCGTCCAGGGCAGAACGGAACAGCGCTTGCGGGCTATCGTCCAGGCGCAAGCGGATATCGCTGGCGTCGGCCGGCAGGTTCAGTGGTGTGTCGCCGCCGGCCACATCGAGGCGCTGGCTCTGGGTGACTTGCCAACCGTTGCCGATGGCATTGAGGTGCATGGCCAGGGCGTCCTGGGTCTCACCGTTCAACTGCAACTGGACGCTCAAGTCGCCGCTGCTCAGTTCCAGGGCCGGCAACGCTACGTAGTTGATGCCATTTTTCAGTTCCGCCACCACGCGCTGTTCGGCGCCGGCGTAGCGGATCAGCAGCTCGGCTTTCAAAGGTTTCTCGGACTGGCTGAAAGTGAACAGGCCCAATTGCGGCTTGTCGCCCGTGCGGAAGCGGGTCGGGCCGCTCCACTTCAGGTACAGCGGTTTTTCCGACGCGATGAATTGCTTCTTCTGGCCCACCTGGCCGTCGTCCGCGATTGCCTTGGCGGTGATGCGCCAGCGGGTCAAGGAGTCAGGCATCTTGAAGGTGAAGCGGGCCTTGCCGTTGGCGTCAGTGACCAGCTCCGGTTGCCAGGCTGCGGTGTCGACATCTTCGCGACGCGGCCGCTCCAGCACCTTGACCCCGCGCTCGCTGCGGTTGGCCTTGCCCGGCGCGCCGGGGCTGCCCGGCAGTGCCACGTCGTAGCTGATGAACGACAGGCTGGCGCTGGTGCGCACGTTGTTGCGGCGCGGGTGATAGAAGAATTGGTCGATGGTTGGCGCGACTTCCGGTTGCAGCGCGTAGACCATCTCATCGACAACGCTGACGGTCAGGTGCGCCGGGATCGCCTTGCCTGCGAACTGGGTGCCCAGGTCGACGGTCACCGTGTCGCCGGGGCGATAGGTCGCTTTGTCGGTGGTGATCGCTACGTCGATCTGCGGCGCGACGACCTTGATGCCTGCGTTCTGGAAACTGTACTGGCCGCCCTTGGTGTACAGCACGGAGAAGGTCAGGTTCGGCGCGAAATGATCCTTCACGGCGATGCGTGCGCGGTACTGGGTATCGCTGAGTTTTTCCATCTTCAGCCAGTCGGCGCCCTTGGAGAGCATCGCGGTGGCCTCGACCTTGTCCCGCTCCAGTGACAACAGCGCGTCGCTGACCGGCTCCGGGAAGGTGATCAGCGCCAGGGCTTCGTCACCCGTCTTGTACTCGGCTTTATCGAGGACGATTTCGACCGTGCCCGGCACGGCCTTGATGCCTTCGCCCGTCACCGCATGGCTGGTCGCGCCGATGGCCCGGCCATGGTCGTCCTTGAGCGTGAGGTTGTAGGTGCCGGGACGGTCGAAGGTCAGGCTGAAGCCCTTGTCGTTGGCGGCGAGCTTGCCTTCGCCGGTGGTCTGGTCTTCCAGACGCACCCAGGCGTAGCTGCCCGGTGTCACGGCCTTGCTTTGTTCGCTGCCCCCTTCGTTGGCGTAGCTGAACGCGACTTTCTCGCCGGCTGCGCTGAAACGTCGAGGCGCGCTCAGGCGGAAATTCGCCGCGCCACGGTCGATGAGGATTTCCTTGGTGGTCTTGACCCGATACGCCGCGCCATCACTGGCGAACACCGTGAGCGTGTAGCGGCTCGGTTTGTCGGCGGCCGGCAAATCGAGCGTGGCGTTGCCCTTGTCATCGGTGGTCACTTCGCTGCTGGTCAGCTCGACCGGGAATTGCCCAAGGTATTGCAGCTCGTTATCCACCATCGACAACTGCTGGGCCCGCAGGCTCAGGCTGACCTTGGCGTTCGCCACTGGCTTGCCGTCCGGGTACAGCAGCACCAGATTGCCCTTGACCGGCTCACCGGTGCGGTAATCCTGCTTGGCCAGGTTCAGCGCGATCTCGAAATGCGGCTTGATGTATTCGGCCACGCGGAAGGCGCTGCTGTAGAGCTGGTCCTTGTAGCTGAAGCGCAATTCATAACCACCGGCCACGGCATTTTCCGGCAGTTGGAAACGACCTTGTGTACCGGCCTTGGAATCGAGCTTCAGGGCCAGGGTTTGCAACGCCGTGCCGGTGGCATCGAGCACGCTGACGTTGACGTCGGCGGCCGCTGGTTGCACCGAGTCGCGGGCGTTCTTGAACTCGCGACCGACGATTTTCAGTGACACCCAATCTCCTGGCCGGTACAGCGGCCGGTCAGTGAAGGCGTAGAGCTTGGTGTCGTAGATTTCGCTGTCGTAGTAAAAGTTTTCCGAGACGAATACTCCGCCCTCTTCGTCTTCACCGATGACAAACGAACGCTCCGGGCTGACGTGCTTGAGACGCACCAGGCCGTCTTCATCAGTGGCACCGCTGCTCATCACGCCCAGGCCGTCGGTCCACAGCACATTGACCTTGGGTACCGAGCGCCCTTCATGCTTGCGCGCGGCCCAGACCAGCAATTCGTCCCCGGCGATCTTGCTTACGGCCACGGTATTGGACACGAAAACCATGGTGGTCGCGCGGTATTTGCCAATCAGCGCTTCCACCAGGTACAGGCCCGGTTTCAACTGCCCCAACGGCACGTAGACGTTACCCGGCGCGACGCTGACGAACTCGCTGGACGAACCGGCCAGGTTGACGCCGGCTGGCGGCTGGATCGGCTTGGCCTGCCACAGCGGATAGCGGAACTGGCTGACCACCGGCAAACCGGGGATCAAGGCGAATTGTGCCGGCGCATCGTATGGCGTCGGCGCGATCAGGGCGTTGCCGATCTTCAGCTCCGGCACCTCTTCGGTAACCTGCTGGCGGGATTCGTAGGAGAACGCCCGCTGCATCACGCGACGGGATTTGCGGTACCAGTTGTCCCACAGGTACGCGAGGGTGTTGGACAGGCCTTCACCCTTGAACTGGCCGTCGCTGACCACCCTGTGGAGGTTCTTTTGGCGCTTGAGGAACTCCAACGGCTTTTCGATCCGATAGACCCGGATATCAGCACCGCCGTAGGGCTCCATGCGAAACCGTCGGTAATCACGCCCCGGGGCTTCGAGGCGGACCATCGCCTGCTCGTCGCTGGCGAAGCTGCTGTCGGCCAGCAGGAAAAAGCTTTCGCCGGACACCGGCGTATAGCCGCTGGGCTCCACGGTGTCTTCGGCATTCACGAGGGGCGCCAACAACAGAGCAAACAGCAGGGGCAGTTTCGAACACAAGCGCAGCATGCGGGCACCGGTCATTGGGTGAGAAAGTTGAGTCGATAGACGCCGATGAAGTTGGGGTTGGCTGCGTCGGGTATCCATCGGGTGTCCTTCCAGTTCATGAGTTGTTGCAGGCTTGCGGAGCGCATGCCGTTGTCGGTTGGGGTGGTGGTGCCGGTGTGATAGGCGATGTAGCGGCCCATCCAGATCATCAAGTGTTGATCGTCGCCCTGATCGAAGAACATCAGGTCGCCGGGGCGGGCCTGGGTGACATCCCGGCCCACCAGGCGGCTGTTGAACTGGATCAGCTTGATCGCATTGACGTAGGGCCCGATCTTGCCGCCGCCCTGTTGCCATTGCTGGGCGAGACGCCGTTGCGCATCGCTGAGGGGCAGTTCCGGCGGCAGGTAGCGATTGGACAAGCCATTGCTGCGCAGCCATTTTTCATCGTGGACCTTGAGCGCTTCGTTGGCCGCGAAACGCACCAGCCCGGCGCAGTCCTGCTGGTACCAGCGCGGGCTCGGGCCTTTGGTCAGCTGTTCCTGGGCGATGCGCACGAACCAGGCGCGAAAGACCTGGGATTGCTGTGCATCCAGCGCCGGCGCCTCGACGGCAAGCGCCGGCCCGCCGAGCAGCAAAGCCAGCAGCAACGCCCATGCGCGGTTGCGAATCAATCCCGTCACAGCGCTTTCCATTCCAGCGGCAACCACTGCCAGCGACCGTCCGGCTCGCTGCCTTCAGGCAATGTCAGGGCGTATTTGCCGTAGCCGCCGAGGGTGCGCAGTTTAGGGATCAGGTAGGTTTGCGCGGCGTTGTAGAACACCGGCTCCATGTCTTGAGGCAGGCTGTCGAGGGTTTCGCGTTGCATCAGTTGCGCCATGGAATCCGGGCCGAAGTAGACCGGCATCAGCAAGTCCTTGGGCACCACGTCGGCCATGGGCGGGAAGCGCTTGTCGAGGGTACCGAGGGCTTTGTCGACCAGCTTGTCATCAAGGGAGAACAGCAACGTCGAACCGTGGCGCGCCAGGCTCACGCGCATGAACGCCTTGCCGGTGATCGCTTCAGGCTGCTCCGCCTCTTTGGCCGCGTAAGGGCCGAAGTTGGTGCTGACCTGGCGTTGCCATTGGTGCGTCGAACCTTGTTGTTTCTCTACCACCGGGAACGCGTGTTCAGCGACATTGTTTTCATATGCCCCCACCATCGAACCAAACAGGTTGCCCAAATCGGCGTCGAGCTTGCCATCGTCTTCGTTCAGGCTCGCCACCAGCAATGGCGTGTACAGGCGAGAATCGGCGTACCAGCACAGGCCCGCCGCGCCCGCCACATGATCAACCATGGCCTGGGCGGCTTTTTCCTCGGCGCCCAGTTTCATCAGCAACGGTTTCTGCTGCTCGGCGGCCAGGGGCAACGCTACGCAGGCGCTGGCGCCCATGGGCATGGCTTGCCAGATCGGCTTGAAATCGAAGTCCGGCTGGTTTTCCAGTTCGTCCATGGCCAAAAAGCTGTGCCAGCCCTTGTCGTCCATGTCGAAGCGCAAGCCGGCGAAGTTCGGGATGAAACGCTGGTAGCCCATGGCAAGCACACTGGCGTTGACCGAGATGCGCTGCTTGACCTCGGGTGCCTTGGCCGCCAGGCCGAATGCTTCGGGGAAGAGTTTTTCCCCCGCCAGCAGGGCTTCTAAGGCCTGGGTCGAAACCATGCCGGCTTCATCGGTAGGGCCATGGCCTTGGTCGTACAGCTTGCTCGGGTTGGAGAGCACGACGAGTTTGTCGCCGTGGGAGGCGAAAACCAGGGATTTGCTGGCGTTATAGCTCAGTTGATAGAGTGCGACCTCATCGCCGCTCACCTTCAGGTCGCCGAGCTTGCTCAACTGGGTGTCATCCAGGGCGACTTTCGCCAGCGGTTCCAGGACCTTGGCCAACCCGCCGCGATCCATCACCAGCAGGAAATCCTTGAGACGACCGTCCGCCCCGCGCCACAAGGCCACGTCCGCCGGCTGGTCGAAAAGCTGCTCGATCAGGCTGTCCTGCAGCTTGAGGTCATGCTCGTAGATGATCCGGCGCAGGCTGCCGATCAGGCCGAGACGGTCGGCGTGGGCTTCGTAATAGAAGACAAAATCTTCGGTGAGCGTGGCCTTGAGAAACGGCACCGTTAACAGGTCCTTGGGCAACTGGCTCAGGGAATGCGCCTCGATCAAGCCGTCGGGACGACTCACGCCGAGTTTTTCCAACGCCAGCGCCATGGGCGGGGCCTTGGGCTTGGTCATGAACCAGCCCAACCCGGCGGCAGCGCCGGCCACCAGGCACAGCCCGATCAGAATCGCCGGCCAACGGCGCCCAGGTTTGGCGACAGGTGTCGGCGTGGTCGGGGAAGCAGTGTTGTCGCTCATATTCACAAGGGCCTATTCATCCGTGGAGCGGAGTACTTAGTAGTTGAACGTCTTGACCAGCAGCAGATCGCCAATGGCGCGCAGGGGCACGACAAAGGTTTCGCGTTTTTCATCGACGGTGTTTTCGTTGAGCACCAGGTTGATCTGCGAGGTGATTACCTCGTTCTGGTTGCTGGCTTCGTCGAAGTTGTAGCCGCCGCTGCCGTAGTTGCCCCAATAGTTCACGTACACCAGGTAAGTGCCGTGCATGGGTGCGGTCATGGTGAACATCTCGGGGCCGGGGCCGTCGACGCCGTCCGGGTCGAGGCCGCCGCCGTTGGTCAGGGCCGGCCGGCCGAAAAAAGCATGTTGGCCGTCGGGTGTGACGATATGCAGGTCGAGTTCGGCTTTCGGATCGTCCCAGCCCAGCACCACGCGGATTTGCGCCGGAGTGCGCAAGTTGTTGGCTTCATAGAATTGCACGCGCTTGAGGGACTGGCCTTCGGAGCTGCGCACCTCGACGCTGTTGGAGCCGGCGCCAAACGCGTACGGCCGGGCGAAACGCCCCTCGTCATCGGTGTAGAGATTCAGCGGGTTGCCGTTGACCGACAAACTATGGGGCTGGCGCGCCGTGCCCATGTCCTTGATCCGGCCTTCGATCATCGTGCGGTTGCGCTGCACGCCCCGATCGATCGGTGGCGTGGGGTAGGCGACTTGCGGGTTTTGCGTGCGATCGAGCAAGCCGTGGTAACGCCAGCCGCCGACCGGCTCCGACATTTCAGCCGAAGGCCCGGCCCACGCCAGCGGCGCGCCGAGCAGCACGATCAACAATGAAAGAAAACGCACTATGCCTCCTGCCATGCACGACGCAACCCGGCGCCCTTCCTCGGCGCTGCTTGTCATTGTTCGGGTTTCGTCTGAAGGCCCCGTCGCAAGAGGGCCGTAGATGGCGCGAAGAGTAGCCATTTGACGGATTTTTCACAATCGGGGGACGCGCGATTCTGTGTGGGAAATCACGTATCGAAGCTGATGTGAGCCGAATACGGAACCCGACGTCACTTCTGACGAAGTCCCGTGGCGAGGGAGCTTGCTCCCGCTGGGCTGCGCAGCAGCCCCAAACCCGCCGTGTTGATCCAGTTTGCGACCGCTGCGCGCGCGAGCGGGAGCAAGCTCCCTCGCCACAAAAGCACTGGATCATAGCCTGCGTTACCCCGCCCTGATTTGCCCGAGCACCCCATGTCTGCTAGTGTCGCGCCGGTTTAACAGTCAACCGGAATAGCCGCCATGGCCCGCAAAAAAGCTGCATTGGATTTCGAACAATCTCTGGCCGACCTGCAGACGCTGGTCGAACGCCTGGAGAACGGCGAACTGTCGCTGGAAGACTCGCTGACTGCTTTCGAGCAAGGTATCGGCTTGACTCGCGACTGCCAGGCAGCGCTGGCCCAGGCCGAGCAGAAGGTACAATTGCTGCTCGAACGCGACGGCGAGCTGACCGAAGAACCTTTCGACGCGGAACAGCCTGAATGATCGGCGCCTATCAGGCCAGCAGCCAGGCCCGGGTCAATGCTGCACTGGAGACCCTGTTCAGCGCCCCGAGCCCGGAACTGGCGCGCCTGTACGAAGCCATGCGCTACAGCGTGATGAACGGCGGCAAGCGTGTGCGCCCGCTGCTGGCCTATGCCGCGTGCGAAGCCCTTGGCGGCGTGGCCGAGCAGGCCAACGGCGCGGCCTGCGCGGTCGAGCTGATCCATGCCTATTCCCTGGTGCATGACGACCTGCCCGCCATGGACGACGACGACCTGCGTCGCGGCCAGCCGACAACCCACAAGAAATTCGACGAAGCCTGCGCAATCCTTGCGGGCGACGGTTTGCAGAGCCTGGCTTTCAGCGCCCTGCTGGACCCGACCCTGAGCGAATGCCCGGCGCAGGTTCGCCTGGACATGGTCAGCGCCCTGGCGTTGGCGGCGGGCCCGGCCGGCATGGTGGGCGGCCAGGCCATCGACTTGGGTTCGGTGGGCCTGAAGCTGGATCAGAGCGCGCTGGAATACATGCACCGGCACAAGACCGGCGCTCTGATCGAGGCCAGCGTCCGGCTCGGCGCCCTGGCCAGCGGCCGGGCCACGCCGGAACAACTGCAAGCCTTGCAGACCTACGCCCGGGCCATCGGCCTGGCGTTCCAGGTTCAGGACGATATCCTCGACGTCGAAAGCGATACCCAGACCCTGGGCAAGCGCCAGGGTGCCGACATTGCGCGCGACAAGCCGACCTATCCGGCCTTGCTCGGCCTCGATGCAGCCAAGGCCTACGCCCTGGAACTGCGCGACCAGGCCCTGGCCGCGCTGCGACCCTTTGACGCGGCGGCCGAACCGTTGCGCGATCTGGCGCGTTATATCGTCGAACGACGCAGCTGATCCACGGTCAACCCATTTAAGTGCGTATCGGCCAAGTTCCGGCCGACGCGTGGGCAGCTTGCGATGCATAAGGTAAACTGCCGCCTCTTTCTATACCTATAACGATTCGCCTGATGCCCACGACGTTTCAAGAGATCCCCCGCACACGCCCGACCACGCCCCTGCTGGACCGCGCCAACACGCCGGACGGCCTGCGTCGACTGGGTGAAGCCGAGCTGGAGACCCTGGCCGATGAGTTGCGCCTGGAACTGCTCTACACGGTCGGCCAGACCGGTGGGCACTTTGGCGCGGGCCTGGGTGTCATCGAGCTGACCATCGCGTTGCACTACGTCTTCGACACCCCGGACGACCGGTTGGTGTGGGACGTCGGGCACCAGGCGTATCCGCACAAGATCCTCACCGGTCGTCGCGACCGCATGGGCACGTTGCGCCAGAAGGACGGTGTCGCCGCCTTTCCGCGCCGCTCCGAGAGCGAATACGACACCTTTGGCGTCGGTCACTCCAGCACCTCCATCAGCGCCGCCCTGGGCATGGCGATTGCCGCCCGCCTGCAAAACAGCGAGCGCAAGGCGATTGCCGTGATCGGCGACGGTGCACTGACCGCAGGCATGGCCTTCGAGGCGCTGAACCATGCGCCGGAGGTCAACGCCAACATGCTGGTGATACTGAACGACAATGACATGTCGATCTCGCGCAACGTTGGCGGATTGTCCAATTACCTGGCGAAGATCCTCTCGAGCCGCACCTACGCCAGCATGCGCGAAGGTAGCAAGAAGGTCCTGTCGCGCCTGCCGGGCGCCTGGGAAATCGCCCGGCGCACCGAAGAATATGCCAAGGGCATGCTGGTGCCCGGCACGCTGTTCGAGGAGCTGGGCTGGAACTACATCGGCCCCATCGACGGCCATGACCTGCCCACGCTGATCGCCACCCTGCGCAATATGCGCGATCTAAAGGGCCCGCAGTTCCTGCACGTGGTCACCAAGAAAGGCAAAGGCTTCGCCCCGGCGGAAGTCGACCCGATCGGTTACCACGCCATCACCAAGCTTGAACCCCTGGATGCCCCGGCCGCCGCGCCGAAAAAGACCGGTGGGCCGAAGTATTCCGGCGTGTTCGGCCAATGGCTGTGCGACATGGCCGCCGCCGACCCGCGCCTGGTGGGCATTACCCCGGCGATGAAGGAAGGCTCCGACCTGGTGGCGTTCAGCGAACGCTACCCGCAGCGTTATTTCGACGTAGCGATTGCCGAACAACATGCCGTGACCCTTGCGGCCGGCATGGCCTGCGAAGGCGCCAAGCCGGTGGTGGCAATCTATTCGACTTTCCTTCAGCGCGGCTATGACCAACTCGTCCACGACGTGGCTGTGCAGAACCTCGATGTGCTGTTCGCCATCGACCGCGCCGGCCTGGTGGGCGAAGACGGCCCGACCCACGCCGGCAGCTTCGACTTGTCCTACCTGCGCTGCATCCCCGGCATGCTGGTGATGACGCCGAGCGATGAAAACGAACTGCGCAAGATGCTCACCACCGGCCACCTGTTCAATGGCCCGGCGGCAGTGCGCTACCCTCGCGGCACCGGCCCGAACGCGACGATCGAGGCTGACCTTGAGCCCATCGAGATCGGCAAGGGCGTGATCCGCCGTCGAGGCAAGCAAGCGGCCCTGTTGGTGTTTGGCGTGCAGTTGGCCGAAGCCTTGAAAGTCGCCGAAAAGCTTGATGCCACCGTGGTGGACATGCGCTTTGTCAAACCCCTCGACGAAGACCTGGTGCGCGAGATGGCCGACAGCCACGAACTGCTGGTGACCATCGAGGAAAACGCCATCATGGGTGGTGCCGGCGCCGCGGTCAGCGAATTCCTGGCGCGGGAAAACATCCTCAAGTCGGTACTGCACCTTGGGCTGCCGGATCTCTACGTCGAACACGCCAAGCCTGCGCAAATGCTGGCCGAATGCGGGCTGGACGAGGCGGGGATCGAAGCGGCGGTGCGACTGCGGTTGCAGCTGTTGGGCCTGTAACTCTTCAGACCACACGGCCCCCCTGTGGGAGCGAGCCTGCTCGCGATAGCGGTAGACCAGTCGATGCTGTGCTGACTGACCTACCGCTATCGCGAGCAGGCTCGCTCCCACATTGGTTTCTGTGTGGACCACGAAATCATGGAACACCAATGAAACGCCGCCTCGCCCTCGCCCTCGCCCTGCTCCCCACCCCCGACCTGCTGGCCAATACCTTCGAACGCGACCAAGCCCTCAAGCTGCCCGACATCCTCATCAGCGCCAACCGCCAGGTAGAGGCCCGCAACGACAGCAGCGCCGCCAACACGGTATTCACCCGTGACGACATCGACCGCCTGCAACCGGCCAGTGTCACCGACTTGCTCAGCCGCGTGCCGGGCGTGCAAGTGGCGCCATTGGGCGGGCGCGGCAGCCTGCCGGGGATTTACATCCGCGGCACCAAGTCGGCCCAGAGCCTGGTGTTGGTGGACGGCCAGCGCATCGGCAACGCCACCTCTGGCGACAGCAACCTGCAACGCCTGAATATCAACCAGATCGAGCGGGTAGAAGTGTTGCGTGGCTCGCGCTCGGTGATCTACGGCGCCGATGCGGTGGGCGGGGTGATCCAGATCTTCACACGGCGCGGCAACGATCAAGGGCTGCGACCACGCCTGCACCTGGGTATTGGCAGCCACCAGACCTGGGAGCGCAGCGTGGGCATGTCCGGAGGCGACGAGCAGACGCGTTTCAACCTCGGCGCCAGCCTGGACGAAACCGCAGGAAGCAATCGGACCCACGAGTCCTACGCCAGCGACCGAGACGCCGACGCCAACCGCAACCGGTCCTTCAGCCTGAGCTTGAGCTATGCCGCCAGCGACGATCTGGAGCTCGGCCTGAACCTGCTGGATAACCGTGGCAAAAGTGAATACGACAACCCGTTCGGCCGCTTCGACCCCAGCACCTTCGAGTCCTTGCCCCAGCAGCCGTACAGCGAGTTTGCGGTAAGCAGTTTCAGCAGTTACGCGGACGCTCGGATCAACGACGCCTGGACGTCCCGCCTCGAACTGAGCCACAGCGAGAACCGTGAGAAAACGTTCGACAAGCTCAGTGATGTTCGCGAAGTCTTCAACACCTACCGCGATTCGGTGAATTGGCAGAACGACGTGACACTGGACGAGCGCAACAGCCTGATCGTGGGCGGCGACTGGTATCAAGACCGGGTCAACAGCAGCACGCCGTTCGAGGAAGACAGCCGCTGGAACCGCGCGGCGTTTATCCAGCATCGCTACCAGGCCGAAACCTTCTCGACAGAGTTGGGCCTGCGCCGCGACCAGAACCAGCAATTTGGTGGCCAGAACAGTTGGAGCGGCACCTTCACCTTGCCAGTGAACTCGGACAACGACGTATTGCTGACCTACAGCGAAAGCTTTCGCGCCCCCACATTCAACGACTTGTATTACCCGGACTTCAGCAACCCAGACCTGAAACCCGAAACGGCCAAGAGCTACGAAGTGCAATGGCGCAGCCAACTTAGCGACAGCGCCCGCCTGGAGGCTTCGCTGTACCGCACGGACCTGGAGGACGCGATCATCTTCGGCAGCGGCTCACGCCCGCAGAACGTTGCGTCGGCGCGGATCAATGGTTTCGAAGCGGCCTTGCGGCAGGAATTGTTCGGTTGGCAGGGCAACCTGGGCCTGGCCTTCATCGACCCACGGGACCGTGACAGCGGCCACACCCTGGCCCGCCGCGCTCGTCGCACGTTGAGCCTGGACCTGGACCGACAATTCGATCGCCTGGGTTTCGGCGCCTCCTGGCAAGCGGTGAGCAGCAGCTATGACGACGAAAACAACCGCAATGCCCTGAGCGGCTATGCCCTGCTCGGGTTGCGCGGCAGTTGGGCGCTGAGCCGGGAAGTGAAGTTGGAGATGAAGGTGGATAACCTGTTGGACAAAGGTTACAGCCGGGCGCTGTATAGCCATGAGGGGTTGCAGCACGGGTATCGGGAGGAGGGTCGGGCGTGGTTGTTTGGGGTGACCTGGACCCCGGAATTTTGATCCAGAATCTGTTGTGCCTGGGCCGCCCCCATCGCGAGCAGGCTCGCTCCCACAATTTGATTCGATGTGAATCCAAAATCAGCGGCGCTACGAATCCTTGTGGGAGCGAGCTTGCTCGCGATTGAAGGCACCGCGGTCTACCGGTCGGGCGCAATCAACCCGCACAGCCGCGCTGTCGCCTCGATCATCTGCCCACTGGGCCGCTCCAGCCCTTTGTCATCCACCAGCAAAAGTCGCCCCTGCGCCACCGGCCAGGCTTTCCAGGCATCGAGCTGTGCCTGATCCGTGGCGAGGATCATCTGCGGCTGGCGCTGGAGTACCGATTCCACACTCACTTGCGGCGCCGGTACGCTCAGGTCGGCAAACACATTGCGCGCGCCGCATATCGCCAAGGCGTCACTGATGATCTGCCCACCGCCGACGGTATACAGCGGCCGGTCCCAGACCTGATAGAACACCGGCACAGGCCTCTCCCGTCGGTAGCGTTGGCGTAGCGCCTCCAGGCGCTGGCGCAGTTGCGCCGCTCGCTGCACGCCCCGCTCCGGGCGGCCGAGTTGGGTGGCTATATCTTGAATTTGCGTAATGAGTTGATCGAGATCGTGGGGCTCGGCGATGTAGATCGGGATGCCCAACGCCTTGAGCTGCTGGCGCTGGGCCGGGCCCACGCTGCCTGGCCAAAGCAGGAGCAGATCAGGCTTGAGGCTGAGCAGGCGTTCCATATCCAGTTGGCCGTAACGCCCAACGGAAGGCAGCTCTTTGAGGGCCGGCGGACGTTCACCACCGTCCAACACACCCACCAGCAGGTCAGCGGAGTCCAACTCAACGACTATTTCAGAAAGCGAGGGCGCCAGGCTGACAACGCGCGAAGCCGCCATCGTCGAGGCGCTGGCGGCCAGCAGGAGGACCGCCAGCCAGAGACGCATCAACCGAGCTGACGCGGGATGCGATACAGGTAGAACAGCACGGCGGTGGATAACGCCAACAGCATCAGCGGCACCGCTTCGAGGCCGACGAATACCGCCAACGCGCCAATCCAGGCCGGCAGGCCTGCCACCAGGAAAGCTGCGCGACGCCGGGCTGCCAGGGTGATCCAGGCCTCGGGTTCTTCAGGCGTATCGAGGGATTTTTGCGTGGCGATCAATGCATTTTTATAGCCGCCGAAAAACCGCAGGCTGACAAACATCGACGCCACGCCCGCGATGAACAGCGGCATCGCCAGCACCGGCAGGATCGCCTCGCCCTGACCAAATACCGTGTTGATCACAAATAATGGCAGCAAGGCCAGCGCCAGGTACTGCCACCAACTGACGGCCAGCCGCCGCCGAACCTGGCCGCGCGTCACGCCCGGTCGACCTCGCCCTGGTGCTCGTTGCCCATCATGTGGTCGAGTTTGCTGGCTTTGGTCGCCAGGTAGAGCTTGTTGTGAGGGTTGTGGCCGGTGTGCAGCGGCACGCGTTCAGCCACCGCGATGCCCATGTCGGTCAGTGCCTTGACCTTGCGCGGGTTGTTGGTCATCAACCGCAAGGCCTTGACGCCCAGGTGTTCCAGCATCGGCAGGCAGATGCTGTAATCGCGCAAATCGGCGGCGAAGCCGAGGCGCTCGTTGGCTTCCACGGTGTCGGCCCCGCCGTCTTGCAATTCATAGGCACGGATCTTGTTCAACAGGCCAATGCCGCGCCCTTCCTGGCGCAAATACAGCAGCACGCCGCGACCCTCACGGGCGATGGCTTGCAGCGCGGCTTCAAGCTGCGAGCCGCAATCACAGCGCTGGCTGAACAACGCATCGCCCGTCAGGCATTCGGAGTGCAGGCGACCGAGTACCGGAGCGCCGTCGGCGAAATCACCCAGGCTCAGCACGACGTGCTCGCGACCGGTGGCTTCATCGAGAAAACCATGCATGGTGAATTGAGCAAAAGGCGTTGGCAGCTTGGAAGCGGCAACAAAAACGACAGGCACCGGTGTGCTCCTGATCTAGTACTGGAGATTCGCAGAGGCGGGCATTGTAACAGCACGATCCGATGGGCGCTTAGGCTGAATTATCACGCATAACCATCGAAAAGTTTGATCACAACTTCGGTGGTTTGCCGTGCTCGTCGAAGGGATAGGGTTGATTCCAACGCTCGAAAATCGGTTTCAGCTCACCGCTCTTCACTAACACTTCCATGCGTCGGTCGAACAGCGCACGCAGCACGCGACCGTTTTCGTTGTCGGCGAAGCCCAGGTACAGCGGTAGATTGATCAGCGGCGACATTTTGAATTGCTGGGGATCGTCGGCCTTGGCGAGCACCTCCTCGATCTCCATGGAAGCATCGATATAAAAATCGGCACGGTCATGGGCCAGCATCGGCAGGATTCCCACGGCGCGATGAATTTCGTTGAAACGTCGTACGTTGGGCAGGTAGTTGTCGTACTCGTAGCCGCGCATCCACACCAGTCGATAGTTGCCGATGGTGGCTAACGTTGGGGACGGCTTGGAGGCCAGTCCGAGGGCATAGATATGATCAACATCGTAGTGCCACTTTGGGTAAAGCACTCCTGCGGACTCATTCCGATAGGCGCCGACCTGCACATCGACCTCGCCGCGCTGCACCAACCCGATCGAGCGCGTGTAGGGCACGCTACGGGTTTCCAGCTTGACGCCTTCGGGCTCGAATACCGCGCGCAAAAGCTCCCACCCCATGCCCTGCCCATCGGCCTGTGTGTAATCGGCCCACTCTTCACTGGCGGCGCGAATCTTGCCGGGCAGCGGCGCCGACTCGGCCACCCGAACGCCGAACAACGCTCCGATACACAGCAACAGCAAAAGTGCGCGGCTTACGCCCATGCCTCGTTCCCTCAGGTGAAACACCACACCAACCCTTGCATTGCAAGCCAGGCAAAAACGCCGGCCAACACGTCGTCAAGCATGATGCCGACACCCCCGTGTACCTTCCGGTCGATCCAGCGGATCGGCCATGGCTTGAGGATATCGAAGAAGCGGAACACCAGGAAACCGGCCAACAGCCATTGCCAACCTTCAGGCACCAGCCACAAGGTGATCCACATGCCGACCATTTCGTCCCAGACGATGCCTTCGTGGTCGTGTACCCGCAGGTCATCCGCCACTTTGCCGCACAGCCAGAAGCCGAACAGCATGGTGATGCCCAGCATCAGCCAGTAGCCCCAATCCGGCAACATCTGCCACAACGGTATAAAGGGTAGCGCAACCAGCGAGCCCCAGGTGCCCGGCGCCTTGGGCAAGGTACCCGAACCGAAGCCGAACGCCAGGAAATGCCAGGGATTGCGCCAGACCGAGGGCGGAACGAATTCGGCCGGTACCTGGTTGGGATGATCTGTCACGGTGTCTCCCCAAAATGTTGATAGCCCCGTGTTTGCGGGGTGATGTCGCGCCCGAGGTCGTCAACCAGCATGACGCCCTGCCCCTGCGTGACACTGCCGACCACATGGATCGGCCAGCCTTCGGCCAGAAGTGCCGACAATCGGACCGACGGCAGGGTGAACAGCAATACATAGTCGTCCCCGCCACTCAGGGCGGCGTGTTGCGCGCCTGACGGGCCGAGCAACGCCAGAAGTGCATTGGACAGCGGAAGCCGGTCACGTTCAACCGTCAACGCCACGCCGGACGCCAGCGCGATATGCCCACAGTCGGCCAGCAGGCCGTCGGAAATGTCCATCGCCGCGCTGGCCTTGCCCCGCAGTGCCAGGCCGAGGTCGATCTGCGGTCGCGGCGCCCAGTAATGGCCCAGCAATGGCTCGGCGACTGCAGGCTCAGCGCTGCGCTGGCCGAGGACCAGCGGCAACGCGCCGGCGGCATTGCCCAGCTCACCGCCGACACACAGCAGATCGCCGGGCTGCGCGCCGCCGCGGGTCAAGGCCTGGCTGGACGGGACGCGGCCGAACACGGTCAGGGTCAGGCTCAGGGGCCCCCGCGTGGTATCGCCGCCCACCAACGCCACGCCGCATGCCCGGGCCATCTGACTCAAACCATGGGCATAGGCTTGCAGCCAATCAGCGGCAATCATCGGCAAGGTCAGGGCAAGGGTAAAGGCGAAAGGGCTCGCGCCCATGGCGGCCAAGTCACTGACCGCCACGGCCAGCGAGCGCTGGCCGAGCAGGAACGGATCGCAAGGATCCGGGAAATGCACACCGGCGACCAGCGTGTCGGTGGAAACCGCCAGCTGTTCCCCGGGAGGGACGGCCAGCAAGGCGCAGTCGTCGCCGATCCCCAGCGCAACGCCCTCGCCGCCCTGCGCGCATGGCGCAGCGGCGAAGTAGTTACGGATCAGCTCGAATTCACCCATAGTCAGTCGTCACAAACGCCAATCAGCGCTTGAACGCCTTCACTTCGGCTTCACGCAGGCGCGGGGCGAGCTTGTCGAGCACACCGTTGACGAACTTGTGGCCGTCGGTGGAACCGAAGACTTTCGCCAGCTCGATCCCTTCGTTGATCACCACGCGGTACGGCACGTCGACGCGCTGCATCAGCTCCCAGGTGGACAAGCGCAACACCGCGAGCTCGACTGGGTCCAGCTCATCGATGGTCAGGTCCAGGCAAGGTGCCAGGGCGTTGTCGATTTCAGTCTTGTGGGCGGGGACGCCGTGCAGGATCTCGCGAAAGTACGCACCATCGACATCACTGAAATCGTTATCGACGCGAAACTGCGCTTCGATCTCGTTCAGCGATTGCTTGGCCATGTGCCACTGATACAGGGCCTGGGTCGCGAGCTGACGGGCTTCGCGGCGCTTGACGCTTTTCGAAGGCTTGCCGGCGTCCGCAGGCTTTGGATCGCGCGGGTTGAAACGATCGCTCTCGTCGCTAATCACTTGGCCTCCAACTGCGCCAGCAGGCTGACCATTTCCAGGGCGGACAAGGCAGCTTCGGCACCTTTGTTACCGGCCTTGGTGCCGGAACGTTCGATGGCTTGCTCGATGGAATCAACGGTCAGCACGCCGAAAGCGACCGGCACGCCGAACTCCATGGACACCTGGGCCAGGCCCTTGGTGCATTCGCCGGCCACGTATTCGAAGTGCGGAGTACCGCCACGAATGACCGCACCGAGGGCGATGATTGCCGCAAATTCGCCCTTTTGGGCGACTTTCTGCGCAACCAGCGGGATTTCGAAGGCGCCAGGCGCGCGGATGATGGTGATGTCGCCTTCGCTCACGCCATGGCGAACCAGCGCATCCACCGCGCCGTCGACCAGGCTTTCAACCACAAAGCTGTTGAAACGGCCGACTACCAGCGCGTAGCGGCCCTTGGGGGCGATGAAGGTACCTTCGATGGTCTTCAGGGTCATTCGTCAGATCTCTTAAAGAGCCGGAGCACGTTCGATACGCGCTCCTCAGTGATATTAGCCACGAATACAGGGGGGGAAATCCCGGGCCATTATTCGGAGGGCACGTATTCTACAACTTCCAGGTCGAAACCGGATATCGCATTAAATTTCATCGGCGCGCTCATCAGACGCATCTTGCGCACGCCCAGGTCGCGCAGGATCTGCGAACCGGCACCGACAATGCTGTAGGTGGTCGGTTTTTTCACCGGTTGCTGCTCGGTGGTCTCACGGATGTGGGCCAACAGCACGTCACCATCGAGTGGATGCCCGAGCAACAGCACCACGCCGCTGCCCGCCTCGGCCACGGCGGCCATGGCCGCGCGCAGGCTCCAGCGGCCCGGTTGCTTGACCATCAGCAGGTCGCGCAGAGGGTCCATGTTATGCACGCGGACCAGGGTCGGCTCTTCAGCACAAACAGTGCCCAGGGTCAGCGCCATGTGCACGTCGCCTTCCACCGAGTCGCGGTAGGTCACCAGGTTGAACTGGCCCAGTTCGCTGTCCAGCGGCTGCTCGGAAATCCGCTGAACGGTACGTTCGTGGATCATTCGGTAGTGAATCAGGTCGGCGATGGTGCCGATCTTGATGTTGTGCTCGGCGGCGAACGCTTCCAGCTCGGCGCGACGGGACATGGTGCCGTCGTCGTTCATCACTTCGCAGATGACGCCGGCGGGCTCGAAGCCGGCCATGCGCGCCAGGTCGCACGCCGCCTCGGTATGGCCGGCGCGGGCCAGGGTGCCGCCGGCCTGGGCCATCAACGGGAAGATGTGGCCGGGGCTGACGATGTCTTCGGCCTTGGCGTCGGCGGCCGCGGCCGCTTGTACGGTGCGCGCGCGGTCAGCGGCGGAGATACCGGTGGTCACGCCCTCGGCGGCCTCGATGGACACGGTGAACTTGGTGCCGAAGCCCGAGCCATTGCGCGGCGCCATCAGCGGCAGCTTCAGCAGCTCGCAGCGTTCGCGGGTCATCGGCATGCAGATCAGGCCGCGGGCGTGCTTGGCCATGAAGTTGATGTGTTCGGCCTTGCAGCATTCGGCGGCCATGATCAGGTCGCCTTCGTTCTCGCGGTCTTCGTCATCCATGAGGATGACCATCTTGCCTTGGCGGATGTCTTCAACCAGTTCTTCGATGCTATTGAGCGCCACGCGGCACCCCCTTGGGTCAGGATTTGAGATAGCCGTTAGCGGCCAGAAAGCTTTCAGTGATATTGCCGGCTGCTGGCTCCGCGGCCTTGTCGCCCAGCAGCAGACGCTCCAGATAGCGGGCCAGCAGGTCGACCTCCAGGTTGACCCGACGACCAGGCCGGTACGAGGCCATGATGGTTTCGCTCAGGGTATGGGGGATGATCGTCAGCATGAACTCAGCGCCGTCCACCGCGTTGACCGTCAGGCTGGTGCCATCGACGGTGATCGAGCCTTTATGGGCGATGTACTTGGCCAGCTCTTTCGGGGCCCGGATACGAAACTCCACGGCCCGGGCGTTATCGGTACGCGAGACCACTTCGCCGACACCGTCGACGTGGCCGCTGACCAGGTGCCCGCCGAGGCGCGTGATCGGCGTCAGGGCTTTTTCCAGGTTGACCGGGCTGCCACTCTTGAGATCGTTCATCGCGGTACAGTCGAGGGTTTCGCGGCTGACGTCAGCCAGGAAGCCATTGCCGGGCAGCTCGACGGCAGTCAGGCAGACGCCGTTAACGGCGATGCTGTCGCCCAACTTGACGTCGCTCAGGTCGAGCTTGCCGGTTTCGACATGCACCCGCACATCGCCGCCCTTGGGGGTGAGTGCGCGGATACTGCCGATGGATTCGATGATGCCGGTAAACATGGAGTCCTCCTCGAGAACGGGCCGCCGCTTGAGCGAAAGCCGGGAATTATACGCTGGCCGATGAAACGGGAACGGCGATGACTCGCCAGTCATCGCCCACGGCGCGGATTTCGGTGATTTTCAGCGGCGCGGCGTCCTTCATCTGCGCCAGCGGCCAGTCCAGCAGCGGTCGCGCCGAGGAGCCCAGAAACTTGCCGGCGATGAAAATCTGGAACTCGTCCACCAGGCCCTGACGGGCAAAGGCTCCCGCCAGGCGCGGGCCGGCTTCCACCAACACTTCGTTGACGCCTCGGGCCGCCAACTCCGCCAACAGGCGGCGCAGATCGACCTGACCGTCGTCACCCGCCACGATCATGCATTCGGGGCCGTTGGCGTACTGTTCTTCCACCGCCATGCAGGTAGCGACGAGCGCCGGGCCCGCCCTGAAAAACGGCGCATCCAGCGGCACTCGCAAGCGGCCGTCCACCAGCACCCGCAGCGGCGGACGGCTCATGGTCAGCGCGGTCTGCTCGGCGTCCAGCCCGAGCTCGTCGGCACGCACGGTCAGCCGGGCATTGTCCGCCAGCACCGTATCGGCGCCGGTCAGCACCACGCTGGCCTGGGCCCGCAGGCGTTGTACCGCCGAGCGCGCGGCGGGGCCGGTGATCCACTGGCTCTCGCCACTCTCCATGGCGGTGCGCCCATCAAGGCTCATGGCGAGCTTGACCCGCACGAACGGCAGGCCATGTTCCATGCGCTTGAGGAAACCTTCATTGAGCTT
The DNA here is from genome assembly GCF_052660185.1 of Pseudomonas sp. E102. Lineage (NCBI taxonomy): Bacteria > Pseudomonadati > Pseudomonadota > Gammaproteobacteria > Pseudomonadales > Pseudomonadaceae > Pseudomonas > Pseudomonas sp. E102. Next base: position 5,636,064 of record NZ_CP084025.1, on the reverse strand, counting down.
GCGCGCTTCGCCTTCCAGCACGCCGCTTTCTGTGGCGATGCCGGCCTGGGCCAGCCGCTGCAGGCCGCGCCCGGCGACTTCCGGGTTCGGGTCTTGCATCGCGGCCACCACCCGCGCCACCCCGGCGGTGACCAACGCATCGGCACAGGGCGGTGTGCGCCCATGGTGGCTGCACGGTTCGAGGGTCACGTAGGCCGTGGCGCCCCGGGCATTTTCACCGGCGGCGCGCAGGGCATGGACTTCGGCATGGGGTTCGCCAGCGCGGATGTGCCAGCCTTCGCCGACGACTTCGCCGTCCCGCACGATCACGCAACCCACCCGTGGGTTGGGATGGGTCGTGTAGTGACCGCGTCGCGCCAATTCCAGGGCGCGGGCCATGTAATGGGCGTCGAGGACGGCTTGTTGCGCCGGGCTGGTCATTCTTTCACCGGCTCGCGGGCCAGGCGGTCGATTTCCTCGCGGAACTCATTGAGGTCCTGGAAACGCCGGTACACCGAGGCGAAACGGATGTAGGCCACTTCATCGAGCTTCTGCAGCTCGGCCATCACCAGCTCGCCGACCACCAGGGATTTGACCTCGCGCTCGCCGGTCGCCCGCAGCTTGTGCTTGATGTGCACCAGCGCGGCTTCCAGGCGTTCGACGCTTACCGGGCGTTTTTCCAGGGCGCGCTGCATGCCGGCGCGCAGTTTTTCTTCATCGAACGGCTGGCGACTGCCGTCGGTCTTGATCAGGCGCGGCAACACCAGTTCAGCGGTCTCGAACGTCGTAAAACGTTCGCCGCAGGCCAGGCATTCGCGGCGGCGGCGGACCTGTTCGCCCTCGGCGACCAGTCGCGAGTCGATGACTTTGGTGTCGTTGGCACCGCAGAAGGGACAGTGCATGGTGGGCAGGCAACAAAAAAAGGGAGGGCCATGGTAGCGCATCCCACTGGCAAGACAAGCCATAGGGTTTACGGTATACAGACGGGCTTAACGCCAGATCCATCGAATTCACCTTGCTGGAGCTACCCATGCCGCTACGACCCATTGTTCTGCTCAGTCTCTTCAGCCTGCTGATGGCGTGCAGCAGCGACGCCCCGAAACCCGCCGCGCCAGCCCCGGCGCCCGCGCCTAAACAGGCTCAGGAAAAGGCCCGCCAAGCCACCGAGCTTGGGCCGCTGCCGGCGCATCAGCGAGAACTGAGCGGTACCTTGCAAGGCGTGCCGGCAGGGGCCGAGGTGGAACTGGCGCTGCTGGTGATCGATGACAAGGATCGCCCGCAGCAACTGCTCGCCAGTTCCAGCCTGATCGGCACCAACCAGGCACTGCCCTTCCGCCTGCGCTTCAACCCCGAAGCCTTCCCCGTTGGCGCCCGCGTGGAACTGCGCGGCCGGGCCAGCCAGTCGGGCCAGTTGATCCTGCACCTGCCGGAGCAACGCATCAGCCAACCGACCACCCAGGCGCTGGGCGTCCTGCAATTCGTCAAAGCGCCATGAGGCCACCGCAGGACCTGCAACAAGCGCTGGACGAGTTACTTGGCGATGCACGTTTGGTGGCCTGTGCGCTGCCGGACACAGACTTGAAGCTGTGGTTGATCGACGGCGACAACATGGACCGAGCCTTCAGCCCGGAAGAAACCCGGCGCATCCTCCACGAGCCGCCGTATTGGAGCTTCTGCTGGGCCAGCGGCCTGGCGATGGCGCGCTATCTGGCCGAACAGCCACAATGGGTCGAGGGCAAGCGAGTGCTGGATTTCGGTGCCGGCTCCGGCGTGGCGGGCATTGCGGCGGTCAAGGCCGGGGCGCTGGAAGTGGTGGCCTGCGACCTGGATCCGCTGGCGCTTGCCGCGTGCCAGGCCAATGCAGTGCTTAACGGCGTGACGTTGGGTTATTCGACGGATTTTTTCGCCGAGGCTGATCGCTTCGATCTGATCCTCGTCGCCGACGTGCTCTACGACCGGGCGAACCTGCCGCTGCTGGACCAGTTCCTCAGCCGTGGCCGCGAGGCACTGGTGGCGGATTCCCGGGTGCGGGACTTCCAGCATCCGCTGTACCGACGCATCGAAATGCTCGAGGCCATGACCTTGCCGGACCTGGCTGAGCCGGAGGAGTTTCGGCATGTGAGCCTGTACCACGCGCGGCGCCTGTCTTAAAGCATCGCGAGCAGGCTCGCTCCCACATAGAACTTTGTTCAGTTCATGAAAAATGCAGGCAGCATAAAACACGGTGGGAGCGAGCCTGCTCGCGATAGCGGTCTATCAGGCGCCGCAAGCCCCCGCTTTCAGCCACCCCCACCAAGCCGTATAGTTGCCCCATTCAAGCGTTCTACGAGATTCCCCATGACCCAGGACACGTCTTACATCTTCGACGCCACCACGGCCGATTTCGACCAGTCGGTGATCGCCAACTCTTTTCAAAAACCGGTGCTGGTGGATTTCTGGGCCGAGTGGTGTGCGCCCTGCAAGGCACTGATGCCCATGTTGCAAGGTATCGCCGAGAGCTATCGGGGCGAACTGCTGCTGGCCAAGGTCAACTGCGACGTCGAGCAAGACATCGTCGCCCGCTTCGGCATTCGCAGCCTGCCGACCGTGGTGCTGTTCAAGGACGGCCAGCCGGTGGACGGCTTCGCCGGGGCTCAACCGGAATCGGCGGTGCGGGCAATGCTCGAACCCCATGTGCAGATGCCGCCTCCAGCCGCAGCCGACCCTTTCGAACAGGCCCAGGCGCTGTTCGATGAGGGCCGCTTCGCCGATGCCGAAGCCGTGCTCACCGTGTTGCTGGGCGAAGACAACACCAACGCCAAGGCGCTGATCCTTTACGCACGTTGCCTGACCGAGCGCGGCGAGCTGGGCGAGGCACAAACAGTGCTCGACGCCGTGAAAAGCGATGAACACAAGGCCGCACTGGCTGGCGCCAAGGCGCAGATCCAGTTTCTCGGCCTGGCCAAGGATCTGCCGGACGCCGCCGACCTCAAGGCGCGGCTGGCGAAAGATCCTCAGGACGACGAGGCGGTGTATCAACTGGCGATCCAGCAACTGGCGCGCCAGCAGTACGAGCCAGCGCTCGAGGCGCTGCTCAAGTTGTTCATCCGCAATCGCAGCTACAGCGAAGGCCTGCCCCATAAGACGTTGCTGCAAGTGTTCGAACTGCTGGGCAACGATCACCCGCTGGTGACGACCTACCGTCGCAAGCTGTTCGCAGCGCTTTACTGACCGATCCAGCTGTAGAGCGGCGTATCCCCGCCGCTCAGCACCTTGACCTCGGCGCTGTGGCGCAGGCGCACCAGCAAGCGCTTGCCTGACGAGGCGCTGCCGGTCAGGCCCTCAAGCTGTTCGAGCAAGTCCGGGCCGCTCAGTTGCCCGGCCTTGCGCAACAACTCCCGGGCGATCTGCCACTGGGCGTCATCCTGATTCGTCGACTTGGCGGGCGCCGCCGCGCCTTCGGACTTGGCCACTTGCAACCGCGCGCCGAGCTGCGCCCAGTCGCCTTCATCCATCTCTATCGTCAAGTCCACCGGCCAATCACCGACCGTCCCGCGTATCCGCAACATCAGCGTGCTCCTGAAGATTTCATCTGCCCATGCTCCCATGGGCCTTGCGCGACGCCAAGCAGATGGTCAAACTCCTCGCACTATCGTTATAAGATTACATAACCTTTCTGGAGATTCGTCATGCGTCGTTTGCTTCTTGCCCTGCCATTCGCCCTGCTGCCATTGGCTGTCGCTCACGCGGCGGTGGAGCATGACCACGATCATGAGCATGAACACGAGCACGGCAGCCTGGGCGCCCATGAGCACGGCGTCGCCCGGTTGAATGCGGCCCTGGATGGCCAGACCCTGGAATTGGAATTGGAAAGCCCGGCGATGAACCTGGTGGGCTTCGAACACGCCGCCAGCAGCGATGCCGACAAAGCCAAGGTCGCCGCCGTGCGGGCGCAGCTGGATAAACCCCTGGCGTTGTTCAACCTGCCGGCCGCAGCCAAGTGCACCGTGGCCCAGCAGGAATTGGAAAGCCCGTTGTTCGGTGATGAGCCGGACCACGAAGACCACGACGAAGAGGCAGATGGCGACGAGCACCATGGCGAACACAGCGAGATCCATGCCGACTATCAATTCACTTGCACGGCCCCTGGCGCCTTGAAGAACCTGGATCTGGCGACACTGTTCAAAACCTTCCCGGCCACGCAGAAAATTCAGGTACAACTGATCAGCCCGAGCGGCCAGCAAGGCGTGGAAGTGACGGCCAAGGCGCCAGCGTTGAAATTCTGATTCACCGCAAAAACCATGTGGGAGCGAGCCTGCTCGCGAAGGCGCCGGCACATCCAAACCGATGTTGACTGACTCACCGCATTCGCGAGCAGGCTCGCTCCCACAGGAATTCCCGTTAACCTGAAAAACCGGCGATATGACCCAAGCACTCATCGAACTGTCCGACCTGGGCTTCAGCTGGCCCGGGCATCCGCCACTGCTGGACATCCCGGCGTTTCGCCTGGATGCCGGCGAAACCTTGTTCCTCAAGGGGCCGAGCGGCAGCGGCAAGACCACCTTGCTGGGGCTGTTGGGCGGTGTGCAAACGCCGGATCGCGGCAGCATCCGCCTGCTTGGCCAGGAGCTCACCGAATTGGGCGCGGGCAGCCGCGACCGCTTTCGCGTGGACCACACCGGCTACATCTTCCAGCAGTTCAACCTGCTGCCGTTTCTCTCGGTGCGCGAGAACGTCGAACTGCCTTGCCATTTCTCGAAATTGCGCGCGCAACGGGCCATCCAGCGCCACGGGAGTGTCGATCAAGCCGCCGCCACATTGTTGGCCCACCTGGGGCTGAACGATACGAACCTGCTGGAGCGCCGGGCCGACTCGCTGTCCATCGGCCAACAACAACGGGTCGCCGCCGCTCGGGCCTTGATCGGCCAACCGGAACTGGTGATCGCCGACGAACCGACCTCAGCCCTGGACTACGACGCCCGGGAAAACTTCCTGCGTCTGCTGTTCGCCGAATGCCGCGAAGCCGGGTCGAGCCTGTTGTTCGTCAGTCACGACCAGAGCCTGGCGCCGCTGTTCGACCGTCACCTCTCGCTGGCCGATCTGAATCGCGCCGCCAAGCCACTCGAGGTCTGAGATGTATTTGCTCCGTCTAGCCATGACCAGCCTGGCGAACCGTCGCTTCACCGCGATCCTTACCGCTTTTGCCATTGCCCTCTCGGTGTGCCTGTTGCTCGCGGTGGAGCGAGTGCGCACCGAGGCGCGGGCCAGCTTCGCCAGCACCATCAGCGGCACCGACCTGATCGTCGGCGCCCGCTCCGGCTCCGTGAATCTGTTGCTGTACTCGGTGTTTCGCATCGGCAACGCCACTAACAACATCCGCTGGGACAGCTTCGAGCAGTTCGCCAACAACCCGAAAGTGAAGTGGGCGATCCCCATGTCCCTTGGCGACTCCCATCGCGGTTACCGGGTGATGGGCACCACCGAGGCCTACTTCGAGCATTACCAGTACGGCCGCCGGCAACACCTGGCGTTGGCCGATGGCCGCGCGTTCGCCACCGACCCATTCGAAGTGGTGCTCGGCGCGGAAGTGGCCGAGGCGCTGCATTACAAACTCGGGGAAAAGCTGGTGCTGGCCCACGGCGTGGCGGCGATCAGCCTGGTCAAGCACGACGACAAACCCTTTACCGTGGTGGGGATTCTCAAGCGCACTGGCACGCCGGTGGATCGCACGCTGCACATCAGCCTCGGCGGCATGGAGGCCATCCATATCGATTGGAAAAATGGCGTGCCGGCCCAGGGCAATGGGCGCATCAGCGCCGACCAGGCCCGCAACATGGACCTCACGCCGAAAGCGATTACCGCGTTCATGCTTGGCCTCAACAGCAAGATTTCCACCTTCGCCTTGCAACGCGAAATCAATGAGTTTCGTGGCGAACCGCTGCTGGCGATCCTGCCGGGCGTGGCGCTGCAAGAACTGTGGAGCCTGATGGGCACGGCGGAAAAAGCCTTGTTCGTGATCTCGCTGTTCGTCGTGCTGACTGGCTTGATCGGCATGCTCACGGCGATTCTCACCAGCCTCAACGAGCGGCGCCGGGAGATGGCGATCCTGCGTTCGGTGGGCGCGCGGCCCTGGCATATCGCGAGCCTGCTGGTACTCGAAGCCTTCGCCCTGGCATTGGCCGGGGTCACCGCCGGGCTGGCCTTGTTGTACATCGGCATCGCCGCCGCCCAGGGTTATGTGCAGTCGGCCTACGGTTTGTACCTGCCATTGGCCTGGCCGAGCGAGTATGAATGGGCGCTGCTGGCTGGCATTCTGGTCGCCGCCCTGCTGATGGGCAGCGTGCCGGCCTGGCGCGCCTATCGCCAATCGTTGGCCGATGGCCTGTCGATCCGTTTATGAGGACGTTGAAAATGCCCCGCGCCCTGCTTGCGCTGTTGATGATGGTTTCCCTGCCGCTGTGGGCGGCCGAGCCGAGGGACCTGGCCTGGTCGGAGATGATCCCACCGGATGCGCCGCCGGAAGTGCCGAACATGACGCCCCTGCACGACCTGTCGAAGATGAGCGATGCCTTGGCCGCCGAATCCGCCCCGGCGGCCAAGCAGGACCTGCCCAATGCCCCGGTGGTCAAGGCCCTCGATGGCCAGCAGATCCGCTTGCCCGGTTATATCGTGCCGCTGGAAGTCAGCGAGGAAGGCCGTACCACCGATTTCCTGCTGGTGCCGTATTTCGGCGCCTGCATCCACGTGCCGCCCCCGCCGTCGAACCAGATCGTGCATGTGAAAAGCGAAGTCGGGGTCAAGCTCGACGAGCTGTACCAACCGTACTGGGTCGAAGGGCCGATGCAGGTCAAGCCGTCCACCAGTGAACTGGCCGATGCCGGGTATCAGATGGAGGCGCAAAAGATTTATGTCTATGAACTGCCGGAGTGACCCCGCAGTGATGCGTTGTTTTTGCGATAGCTTGCTCGCGATGGGCTTCATCACATTTTCATTGAGCTGAGTCAAAAGACCGGACCAGACGGCTCCGTACCATGGGACATCAATTTTCGATGCCTTCTGGAGCCCCCATGCACAAGTCTCTGCTCAGCGCCTCCCTCATCGCGCTAGCCCTCGCTGCGCCGTTTGCCCAAGCCCATACCGCCGGCGACATCATCGTTCGCGCCGGCGCGATCACGGTCAACCCGGACGCCGACAGCTCCAGCGTCAAGGTCGACCGTGGCCCGCTGGCCGGCGCCGACCTGGGCGGTAAGGCGACCCTGAGCAGCGACACACAGTTGGGCCTGAACTTCGCCTACATGCTCACCAACAACTGGGGAATCGAATTGCTGGCGGCCTCGCCATTCGAGCACGACGTGAAACTCAAGGGCACCGCACTCGGCGCCGCCAACAACAAGCTCGGCACCCTCAAGCACCTGCCGCCGACCCTGAGCGTGGTCTACTACCCGCTCGACGCCAAGTCGGCATTCCAACCCTATGTCGGCGCCGGCATCAACTACACCTGGATCTATGACGAACACGTCGGCAGCGAAGCCAGCGCCAATGGATTCAGCAACTTTCGCGCGAAAAACAGCTGGGGCATGGCGTGGCAAGTCGGTGCCGACTACATGCTGACAGACAACATCATGATCAACGGCCAGATCCGCTACATCGACATCGACACCACGGCCTATGTCGACAACAACGCCGTGGCCGGCGGTACCCGGGCCAAAGTGGACGTCGATGTGGACCCGTTCGTCTACATGGTTGGGTTGGGTTACAAGTTCTGACCCCACACGACATTGACATGCCTACACACCCCGTGGCGAGGGAGCTTGCTCCCGCTGGACTGCGAAGCAGGCCCGACGAATTTGCGACCGCTTCGCGCCCGAGCGGGAGCAAGCTCCCTCGCCACAGGTTTCACTTGCCACAAAAGCGATGCATGACTCACAAAAAAGGCGCCCCGAAAGGCGCCTTTTTTTCGGCTGCGAAACTCAGCGCCCCAACAACCGCGCCAGCCCCACGCTCATCGGCGTCTGCTTCGGGACGTTGAAGCGCTCCAGTAAACGAGCATTGTTTGCCCGCGAATGGCGGATGTCGCCGGAGCGCGCCGGGCCATGGCTGATCGTAGGTAAATCGCCCACCACCACGGCCAGGGCCTGGAGCATCTGCTTCAAGGTCGTGGCCTGGTTCCAGCCGACATTCACCGCGCCGACCTCCACTTCCGGTTTTTCGATGGCCTGGACCAGCACGTCCACCAGATCCTCAACGTAGACGAAATCCCGAGTCTGCTCGCCGTCGCCGAACACGGTGATCGGCAGGCCTTTCTGCGCCCGTTCGCTGAAGATACTGATGACGCCTGAATACGGCGAGGATGGATCCTGGCGTGGACCATAGATGTTGAAGAAGCGGAACACCACCGGCTCCAGTTCATGCTGGCGACGATAGAAGTCGAAATAGAATTCGCTGGCCAGTTTGTCTGCCGCATAAGGCGTCAACGGCGCCTTGGGCGTCTCTTCGTCGATGGACTGGCCTTCGCCATTGTTGCCGTAGACCGCGGCGCTGGAGGCGAACAGCACCCGCTTCACCCCGGCCTGGCGCATGGCTTCGCAGACGTTCAGGGTGCCGATGAAATTGCTCTGGTGCGTGCGCACCGGGTCGTCCACCGAGGCTTGCACCGAGGCCACGGCGGCCAGATGCGCCACGGCGCTGCAACCGGCCACGGCCCGGGCGACCAGCGCGGCGTCGGCGACATCGCCCTCGATCAGCTCCAGAGCCGGGTTATCCAGCGGCAGGTTGCTGCGCTTGCCAGTGGACAGGTCATCGAGAATGCGCACCGAATGCCCTTTGGCAAGCAAGGCGTCGGTCAGGTGCGAACCAATGAAACCCGCGCCGCCGGTGATGAGAACTGGGCCTTCAGCCATGGCGATAGAACCTATCCAGTAGGGCCGGGAGTGCGGCGCGCCAGGCGCGGGGCTTGATCCCGAAGGTGTGCAGAATTTTCTTGCAGGCCAATACCGCGTGCTGCGGTTCTTCCGCCGCGTCCGGCCTTGCGGCGTGGGCCTGGGGCGTCGGCGACTCGATGGCCAGCGGGTGCAGGGCGCGGGCTTCGGTGAGGATCGCCTGGCCCAAAGCCAGCGGCGTGGTCGCCTCATGCCCGGCGTAATGATAGGTGCCCCACAGCGGCGCCGCGCAATCGAGTTGCTTGAGCACCGAGATGATCACCCTCGCGGCATCGTCCACCGGCGTGGGGTTACCCCGACGGTCGTCGGCCAGCAACAGCTCTTCAGGCTGCTCGGCCCGGGCCAGGAAACGGCCGAGGATGCCGTCGGCGCTGTCGTCCAGCAGCCAGCCAAAACGCAGCAGAACATGTTGCGGGCAAGTGGCGCGCACGCTTTGCTCGATGCGCCACAACGCCTGGCCACGCAGGCCCAGGGGCACCGGTTCATCCTTTTCGCTGTAGGCGGTGGCGCGGGAGCCGTCGAACACGCGATAGCTCGACGGTTGCAGCAAGACAATGTTGTGATGCTGGCACAGTTCGGCCAGGCGCTCGACCGCCCGCTCTTGGCTGGCCAGGCGTTGCTCGCTGACGGTTTCGGCCTGGAACCAGTCGAAGTAGTACGCCAGGTTGATCAAGGCGTCCGGCCGGGTGTCGTCGAGCAACTGCGTGAGGCTCGCGGCATCCCAGCCGTCTTCGGGGGGGCGGGGGGCGAGAAAACCGATGTCTTCTTCCGCACCGAGGCGAATCAGCGCCTGCCCAAGGGCATTTCCGCCGCCCAGTAACATAAGGCGCATTCGCATAAAGTCAGCAGGCCCAGTCTGTTGGCACAAGAATTTGGTCGACAACGCCCGAGGGCGTCGCCGGAATCGTTGCATTTTGCGGGTTTAGTGCGCAACCGTCATCCGTAATGTGTAGATCGCCGGGTTTGCCGTCTTCCAAGGCGGTTGCCGAGCTCTTGTGGCGAGGGGATTTAGCGAAACGTCGCACCGCCCCGCTGGGCTGCGCAGCAGCCCCAACCAAGCAAATGAGGCGAGCCTGACCCACCCAGGTGTTAATCAAAGGGACTGCTGCGCAGTCCAGCGGGGATAAATCCCCTCGCCACTTGCATCCTCCCCACCCCACCCGCCTAAACTGCCCCCATGAATCTGCCCCTTGCAGCCGACCACGCCATGGCAGGCTTTCATCCCGCCGTTCGCGCCTGGTTCAGCCAGACATTCCCGGCCGTCACGGCCGCCCAGGCCCGGGCGTGGCCGTTGATCGGCCAGCGCCGCTCGGTGCTGGTCGCCGCGCCCACGGGTTCGGGCAAGACCCTTACTGCATTTCTCGCGGTCCTGGATGACTTGGTACATCGCGGCCTGGAGCAAGGCGGGCTGCCGGACGAGACACTCGTGGTCTACGTCTCGCCGCTCAAGGCCTTGAGCAACGATATCCAGATCAACCTGCAGAATCCCCTGGCCGGCATCACCGAGCAATTGCAGCGAATGGGGCTGCCGCCCTTGCCCATCACCACCGCCGTGCGCACCGGCGACACGCCGCAAAAAGAACGCTCGGCGATGCGCAAGACCGCGCCGCACATCCTCGTGACCACGCCCGAATCGCTCTATGTGCTGCTCGGCTCCGATTCCGGCCGGCAGATGCTTGCCAGCACCCGCACGGTGATCGTCGATGAAATCCACGCCATCGCCGCCAGCAAGCGCGGCAGCCATCTGGCCTTGAGCCTGGAACGGCTGCAAGCGCTGTGCGCCGAACCGTTGGTGCGCATCGGCTTGTCCGCCACGCAAAAGCCCATCGAGGCGGTATCGCGGTTTCTCGTCGGTGAAGGACGCGCCTGTGAAATTGTCGACATCGGCCACGCCCGCCCCCGCGACCTGGACATCGAGGTGCCGCCGGTGCCGCTTTCTGCGGTAATGGCCAATGACGTCTGGGAACTGGTCTACAACCGCCTCGCCGAGCTGGCCCGGGCGCACCGAACCACACTGGTATTCGTCAACACCCGGCGGCTGGCCGAACGCCTGAGTCGTCACTTGAGCGAGCGCCTGGGCAAAGACTCGGTGGCGGCCCACCACGGCAGCCTGGCGAAGGAGTTTCGCCTCGACGCCGAGCAACGCCTCAAGCGCGGCGAGCTGCAGGTACTGATCGCCACGGCGTCGTTGGAGTTGGGCATCGATATCGGCGACGTCGACCTGGTCTGCCAGATCGCCTCGCCCCGTTCGATCTCGGCGTTCCTGCAAAGGGTTGGCCGCTCCGGTCACCAGGTCGGCGGCACGCCCAAGGGGCGCCTGTTCGCTACCACGCGCGACGACTTGATCGAGTGCGCCGCCCTGCTCGATTGTGTGCGCCGTGGCGAGCTGGACATCCTGCACATCCCCAAGGCGCCGCTGGACGTCCTGGCCCAGCAGATCGTCGCCGAGGTCAGTTGCCAGGAATGGCATGAGCAGGCGTTGCTGGAGATGTTCCGCCGCGCCTCGCCCTATGCCGGGCTCGACGAAGATCATTACCAGGCCCTGTTGCAAATGCTCGCCGAAGGCCTCAATGGCCGGCAAGGCGTACGCAGTGCCTACCTGCACCGCGATGCCGTGACCCGGACCTTGCGTGGACGGCGGGGTAGCAAGCTGACGGCCGTGACCAGCGGCGGCACCATCCCGGACAACGCTGACTACAGCGTGCTGCTCGAACCGCAGGGCTTGAACATCGGCAGCGTCAACGAAGACTTCGCCGTCGAGAGCATCGCCGGCGACGTCTTCCAACTCGGCAATACCTCGTACCGGATCATCCGCGTCGAGACCGGCCGCGTGCGGGTCGAGGACGCCCAGGGCCAGCCGCCCACCATTCCATTCTGGCTCGGCGAAGCCCCAGGGCGCAGCGCCGAACTGTCCCTGGCCGTGGCCCGCCTGCAAGCCCAGCTGGATCAGTTGCTCGGCGCCACGCCGGGCAACCTGCAACCGGCCCTCGACTGGCTGACCGGCACCTTGCACCTGAACCTCGCCAGCGCCGAACAGATCCTCGATTACCTGGCCCCGGCGCGCCTGGCCTTCGGCGCCCTGCCCTCCCAGGACACATTGGTGATGGAACGGTTTTTCGACGAATCCGGCGGAACCCAACTGATCATCCACACGCCTTTCGGCAGTCGCATCAACCGCGCCTGGGGCCTGGCCCTGCGCAAGCGTTTCTGCCGCACCTTCAACTTCGAATTGCAGGCCGCCGCCAGCGAGGACGCCATCGTGCTGTCGCTGTCCACCAGCCACAGCTTCGAACTCGACGAAGTCTGGCGCTACCTCAACAGCCAGAGCGCCGAACAGATCCTGGTCCAGGCGGTGCTGGACGCGCCGTTGTTCGGCGTGCGCTGGCGCTGGAACGCCGGCGTGGCCCTGGCGTTGCCGCGCTACACGGGCGGGCGCAAAGTCGCGCCGCAGATCCAGCGCATGAAAAGTGAAGATTTGATCGCCAGCGTATTTCCCGACCAGATCGCGTGCCTGGAAAACCTCGCCGGCGAGCGTGAGATTCCCGACCACCCGCTGGTGGAACAGACCCTCGACGATTGCCTCCATGAAGCCATGGACAGCGAAGGCTGGCTGGCCCTGCTGCGACGGATGGAGGCGGGCGAGATACACTTGGTCAGCCGCGACCTGCCTGCGCCCTCGCCCCTGGCGGCAGAAATCCTCAGCGCCCGGCCCTATACCTTTCTCGACGACGCGCCGCTGGAAGAACGCCGCACCCAAGCGGTGATCAATCGACGCTGGAGCGATCCGCAGTCCACCGATGACCTGGGCGCATTGGACGCCGATGCCATCCAGGCCGTGCGGGAAGAGGCCTGGCCGACGCCGACCAGTATCGATGAAATCCACGAAGCGCTGATGAGCCTGGCCTGCATCGCCGACAGCGAAGCCAGCGCCGAGCCGTCGTGGCGGGAGGGGCTGCAAACCCTGGCCGAGCGCGGCCGCGCCAGCCATGTGCGAATCAGCGATGAACGCGGCCTGTGGGTGCCGTTGGAGCGGCTGACGTGCTTGCAAGCAATTTATCCACAAGCCCAATGGCAGCCGCCGCTGGCACCGCTGCCGGGGTTTGATGCGCCGTGGGACAGCGACGAGGCCGTGGTGGAAGTGCTGCGCGCGCGTCTCAGTGCCTTTGGCCCGCAGCCATTGACTGCGATCGCCTACCCGCTCGGGCTGTCGCCGGCGCAAGCGACCCAGGCCCTGGCCCAGCTGGAACAGCAAGGCTATGTGCTGCGCGGTCGCTTTACCCCGGGCACCGGGCAAGAGGAATGGTGCGAACGGCATCTGCTGGCGCGGATCCACCGCTACACGGTCAAGCGTTTGCGCCGGGAAATCGAGCCGGTAATGTTGCAGGACTTCATGCGGTTCCTGTTCGATTGGCAGCACCTGTCGCCGTCCAGCCAGGGCCGGGGCAGCGCCGTGCTGCCATCGATCATCAGCCAGTTCGAAGGCTACCCGGCCGCCGCCTCGGCCTGGGACAGCGACCTTTTGCCGGCGCGGATCAAGGATTATTCGCCGAGCTGGCTTGACGAGCTGTGCCGCAGCGGCAAGTTCGTCTGGACGCGCCTGAGCGCCCGCCAGAAGCTGTCCGCCAGCGCCCTGCGCAGCACGCCAATCGTGTTGCTGCCGCGCACCAAGGTCGCGCTGTGGAGCAGCCTCGCCGAGCAGACACCCATCAGCGAACTGTCGCTCAAGACGCAAAAAGTCCATCAAGCCCTCAGTGAACACGGCGCGTTGTTTTTCGATGAATTGCTGCACGAGGCCCACCTGCTGCGCAGCGAACTGGAAACCGCCTTGCAGGAATTGGTCGGTGCCGGGCTGGTGAATGCCGACAGCTTCGCCGGGCTGCGTGCCCTGATCACCCCCGCCAGCAAACGCCAGGCCCGCAGCAGCCGGCGCGGGCGCGGGGCGTTTGTCGGAGGCATGGACGATGCCGGGCGCTGGGCCTTGCTGCGCCGCAGCTCGCCAGCGCCAGAACCCGGCAACCGGCCCGCGCCCACACCGCCCGACACCCTGGAACACATCGCCATGACCCTGCTGCGCCGTTATGGCGTGGTGTTCTGGCGTTTGCTGGAACGCGAAGCCGACTGGCTGCCGAGCTGGCGTGAGTTGCTGCGCACGTTTCATCGCCTGGAGGCGCGAGGCGAGATTCGGGGCGGGCGTTTCGTCAGCGGGCTGGCCGGCGAACAGTTCGCCCTGCCTGAAGCCATTGCGCTGCTACGCGACGCAAGACGTCGACCCGCCGATGGCAGCCTGGTCGCGGTGTGCGGGGTCGATCCGTTGAACCTCGCTGGCACGTTGCTGCCGGGGGCGAAAGTACCGGCGCTGGCGAGTAATCGGCTGGTTTATCGGGACGGGTTGCCGGTGGCTGCGGTGGTTGCGGGCAAGCAGCATCTGTTTGTGGAGTTGGATGCAGAAGGGATGGCTGGGGTCAGGAACAAGCTTATTCAGAAAAGTTGAGGGTGTCTGGCTGGACCCCATCGCGAGCAAGCTCGCTCCCACATTGGATCTACGGTGAATGGCCAACCCTGTGGGAGCGAGCCTGCTCGCTCCCACATTGGATCTACGGTGAATGGCCAACCCTGTGGGAGCGAGCCTGCTCGCGAAGGGGCCACTAGCATCACTATAAAACTGAGCAACTTACTGAGTTTGCTCAGGGGCAGCACCTTCCTCCTTCGGCTCCTCAACCAAGCGCTTCGGCAACACCACCTGCTGTGGATAAGTCTGCGCGAAGTGCACCGACGGCTCGTTATCCACAAGCTTTTTCAACCGCTGGTTGAACGCCCGGCTCACGGCATATTGTCCGCCCGAGACCGTGCGGAACTGGGCGGTGAGGACCACGCCGTTGAGGTCCATCTTGTCCACGCCGAATACATCCAGCGGCCCTTGCAGGTTGAACTTGAGAAATGGGTCCTCGGAGATCGAATCGCCGGCTTCGCGGATCAGCTCGATGGCGCGGTCCACGTCGGTGTCGTAGGTGAACTGCACCGAGAAAAACGCAAAGGCGAATTGCCGGGATTGGTTGGTCACGGCCTTGATCTGCCCGAACGGCACCGAATGCACGAAGCCCTTGCCATCGCGCAGGCGCAGGGTGCGGATGGTCAGGCCTTCGACGGTGCCGGCATGGCCGGAGCTGAGCACCACCCAGTCGCCAATGGACAGCGTGTCCTCAATGATGATGAACAGCCCGGTGATCACGTCCTGGACCAATTGTTGCGATCCAAAACCAATCGCCAGCCCCACCACGCCGGCCCCCGCGAGCAATGGCGCGACGTTGATGCCGAGATTGGCCATGGTGGTGATCGCGCAAATCACCACCAGGATTATTTTCGACGCGTTGCGCAACAGCGGCAGGATGGTCTTGACCCGCGTGCTGGGCTGGCGAGCGCCGCGCTTGTTGAGCGGTGGTTTCAGTGCTTCCTGGATCGCCGTGTCGAGCACTACCCACGTCAACCACGTCACCAGGAAGATCAAGCCAATGCGGCTCAGGGAATCACTGATCGCCCGCCCCACGGCATTGCGCGAGGCGAACTCGAACAGCGACAAGCCCCAGATCCGCCCGAGGATCTCAATGAATGCCACGGCCATGACGATGCGCAACAACCCATGCAACAGGCTCAACAGCCGCCCTTTGTAGGCGCTGTGGCGCTGGATGGCCTCGGCTTTGGGTGATTTGAAGATGTGCTGGAACACGGTGCTGAGGAACACCGTCGCGATCAGCAAAATGGTGGTGAACAAGGCGCAACGCAGGGCCTTCTGGTTGTCCTCGCCGACACCGACCAGGCTCACCGCCGACACCAGTACCATCAGCAGGATCGGCCAGTACCAAAGGCCGGAAAAGATCCGCAGCGACTCCTGCAATGCGGGTTGCTTCAAGCGCTGGGTCAGCGACCGGTTGCGGATCAGATGGGCCACCGGCCGGCGCATGTGGATCACCAGCCAACCGAAGATCATCGAAGCCGACAGGCCGGTGAACACCGCGACGCTGCTGGTGATGTTGCCACCCAGCTGTCGAGCGATCTGCGGGCTGGTCAAGGCATCGCTCAGCGCGGCCAGGAAGCCGATCAGGAACAACGGCCGCGGGCTGAAACGACGAAGGATCGCCACTGCTCGCCGCTTGTGGCCGCCATTGAACATGACGATGACGCAGAGCAGTACCGATGTGGAGACAATGCCGCTGCTGGTGGCGTAGGCAAAACACAACGCCAACGCCCGGCCGACCGACACTTGCAGGAAATGGCTGACATAGAGGGTCAGCGGCAGACAGGCCACGGCCGGTAACGTGTAAGGCAGCAGGTAGCCGAGCAGGTCCAGCATCCGTTGGCGAGTGCGCAGCCAGCGGCGCCGACTCAAACGGCGCATCAGCAATCGCGCGCCGCTCCATATCAGCGCAAACGTCCCCAGCCACACGCCCGAAAGCAACAGGAAATCCCCCGCCACACGCCACGACGAGCGGGACGTCTGATCCACCAGGCGATCCACCTCGTCCGCCGCACGATCCGCCCGCAGACGCCACGCGCCCACCAGGCTGCGGTCAAGGTCGAGCTTGTCCTGGACGTCGTCGATGCTCGAGCTGATGGCCCCCAACAGGCCCCCCTGTACCAGCGGCTCGGGTTCGGCCGGGGCTTCGGCGGGCTTGGAGGTGCCGGGGATCGCAGCGGTCCCGTAGGCGCTGGTGCCGGTCATGGCCAGCAGGAAAAGCAGCAACACAGTGCTCAATCGGGACAAGACGCAGGGCTCCTTCACGCAGGATCGGTAAGGAACTGATCAACAACGGGCCGGCAAGTTCGCTCGGAAGGCCAATACAACCCTGGTGGCGAGGGGATTTTTCCCCGCTGGGCTGCGCAGCGGCCCCAAAAGCAGCCCCTCGGTGTCTCAGGCTGATCATGCCCGACCTTATTGGGCCTGCTGCGCAGGCCAGCGGGGATAAATCCCCTCGCCACAACTGCTCAGCCCCTTCCGTCGGTAAGGCCATCGAAACTTTCCAGCCCGCCCAGCGGTCATCAAAAGACACAGGCGGTACGAGGTCATTGGCACGGGAGGGATACATGACGGCGATCCACATTGGCATTTCCGGTTGGCGCTACACGCCTTGGCGGGGCGACTTCTACCCCAAGGGGCTGGCGCAGAAACGGGAACTGCAATTCGCCTCTCGAGCGGTCAACAGCATCGAAATCAATGGATCGTTCTACGCCCTGCAACGTCCCGAGCGGTATGCCCAGTGGTACGCCGAGACGCCGCCAGGCTTTGTGTTCAGCGTCAAGGCGCCGCGCTTCATCACCCATGTCAAACGCCTGCGGGATATCCACAAGCCGTTGGCGAATTTCTTCGCTTCCGGGGTGCTGGAGCTCAAGGAAAAACTCGGCGCCATCCTCTGGCAGTTTCCGCCCAACTTCAAATTCGACCCGGAGCTGTTCGAGGACTTCCTCAAGCAGCTGCCCCACGACACCCACGCCGCCGCCGCGCTGGCACGCGAGCACGAGTCGCGCCTGGACGGCCACGCCAGCACCGAGACCGATAAGAAGCGACCATTGCGCCACGCGGTGGAGATCCGACATGAAAGCTTCGTCGACCCACGCTTCGTCGCCCTGCTCAAACGCTACGACGTCGCCTTGGTGGTCGCCGATACCGCCGGAAAATGGCCCTATCGCGAGGATGTGACCAGTGACTTCGTCTACCTGCGCCTGCACGGTGCCGAAGAGCTGTACGCCAGCGGCTATACCGACGAGGCGCTCAAGCGTTGGGGCGACCGGATCGAGGCCTGGAGCCACGGCACGCAGCCGAGCGACGCCCAGTTGATCGATCCGAAAAAAAAGCCTCGGGCACGCAAGAGCCGAGAGGTGTTCTGCTATTTCGACAACGACATCAAGGTCCGCGCGCCCTACGACGCGCGCCACCTGCTGGAGCGCTTCGACCTGGACAAGCACCTCGCCACCGCTCCCGGTGAGCGCCCGGCAGAAGGAGTATTGCCATGAGCACGCCAGAATCCAGCGAAGCCACCCGCGAGCCGTTGCAGGACGCCGCGCAGCGCTTGCTCGACCAGGTCAATCGATTCACGGTGCTGACGGTCAATACGCACAAGGGCTTCACCGCGTTGAACCGGCGTTTCATCCTGCCGGAACTGCGCGAAGCCGTGCGCAGCGTTTCCGCCGACGTGGTGTTCCTGCAAGAAGTGCATGGCACCCACGAGCACCATCCCCAGCGCTACAGCAACTGGCCGAGCATTCCCCAATACGAATTCCTCGCCGACACCCTCTGGCCGCAGTTCGCCTACGGGCGCAACGCGGTGTATCCGGCGGGCGACCATGGCAACGCGTTGCTGTCGAAATTCCAGATCATCCGCCACGACAACCTCGACGTGTCCATCAGCGGCCATGAAAGCCGCGGCATGCTGCACAGCGTATTGCGCCTGCCGAACGCTGAGGGTGGACGGGACGTGCACGCCATTTGCGTCCACCTGGGGCTGCGTGAAGGCCATCGCGTCGAACAATTGAAGTTGCTTTGCCAACGCCTGGGCGAGCTGCCGCCCGAGGCCCCGGTGATCGTCGCGGGGGATTTCAACGATTGGCGCGGCAAGGCCACTGACCTTCTCGAACCTTGCGGTTTGCGGGAGGTGTTCGCTGAACAGTGGGGCAAACCGGCCCGAAGTTTTCCGGCACGCCTGCCGATTTTGCGCCTGGACCGGATCTATGTGCGCAACCTCAAGGCCCATCACGCCCAGGTACTGAATGTACGACCCTGGTCGCACCTTTCCGACCACGCACCGCTGTCGGTGGAGATTGAATTATGAGCGCGACGATGAACAAGGCGACGGTGGAAAAGGTCGAGGTACCGCCCACCGAGCGCAACCCGGCGCTGGCCGACGTCGAATATGGCTGGCATGGCAACAACCGCGTCACGCTCCTGGAAAACGGAGAGGAGTATTTCCCACGTGTCTTCGAGGCGATTCGCCGTGCCCAGGAAGAAGTTCTCCTGGAGACTTTCATTCTGTTCGAGGACAAGGTCGGCTTCGAACTGCGGGACATATTGGTGGACGCGGCCAAGCGCGGCGTACGCATCACCGTCAACCTCGACGGTTTTGGTTGCGGTGAGCTGAGCACTGCGTTTCTCGCGTCGTTGAGCGATGCCGGAGTACGCCTGCAAATGTTCGACCCTGCCCCACGGCACCTGGGCATCCGCACCAACTGGTTCCGCCGCCTGCACCGCAAGATCGTGGTGGTGGATGGCGTGATCGCATTCATCGGCGGGATCAACTTTTCCGCTGACCACCTGGGCGATTTCGGCCCCGAGGCCAAGCAGGATTATTCGGTGGAGATCAAAGGCCCGGCGGTGGTGGATATCCATCACTTCGCGCTGCTGCAAACCGGGCGTCCGGCCCGGGCCAAGTATTGGTGGCAACGTCGCCGCAGCCGCCGTACCGAGCTGGCATTCAATGATCATGACGGTCAGGTGCGCCTGGTTTATCGCGATAACCACGAGCATCAGACCGACATCGAGGAGGTCTACCTTCAAGTGCTGCGCAGCGCCCAGCGCCGGGTAGTGATCGCCAACGCCTATTTCTTCCCCGGTTATCGGTTGCTGCGTGAGCTGCGCAACGCCGCGCGACGCGGCGTCGAGGTGCGGCTGATCCTGCAAGGGCAACCGGACATGATGATCGCCAAGCTGGCGGCGCGGATGCTTTATGACCATTTGATCAAGGCCGGCGTGACGATCTACGAATATTGCGAGCGCCCGCTGCATGGCAAGGTCGCCCTGGTGGACGAGGACTGGGCCACCGTGGGTTCGAGCAACCTCGACCCGCTGAGCCTGTCGCTGAACCTGGAAGCCAACGTGCTGATCCGCGACCGCGGCTTCAACCGCGAGCTGTTCGAGCGTCTCGAACACCTGAGCCGCAATCACTGCACCGTCATGCCAGAAAACCACGCCCCGCGCGGGCTGCTCTGGCGCATGACTATCGGTTTCATGGTGTTCCACTTCCTGCGTCATTTTCCGGCCTGGGCCGGATGGCTGCCGGCCCATAAACCACGTCTGAAACCTTTTTCACCGCCGACGGCGGTCCGGAGCGAACCCCATGAACCACTCTGACGCGCACACCGCGCCGAGAGATGCCCATGCGCCGGAACAGGCCAAGCCCAAGTCCCGCTGGAGCCGCTGGAAACGCCCGCTGACCCTGGCTTTTTTCCTGCTGTTGATTGTGCTGTTCACCGCATTGGCTCGGCGCATCGACTGGTCCGAGGTTTTCACCACCCTGGCGGACTTCAAGCTGCGCACGCTTTTCATTGCCGCCGCCCTGACCATCACCAGTTTCGTCACCTACGCCTGCTTCGATCTGATCGGCCGTACCTACATCCGGCAGAAACTTGGGTGGCGGCAGATCCTGCCGGTGGGGGTGATCAGTTATGCGTTCAATCTCAACCTCAGCGCCTGGGTAGGTGGCATCGCCATGCGATATCGACTTTATTCGCGGCTGGGGGTGAGCACGGGCAATATCGCCAAGATCCTGGGCTTGAGCCTGGCAACCAACTGGTTCGGTTATATGACCCTGGCCGGCGTGGTGTTCAGCAGCGGCCTGGTGACCATGCCTCCAGGCTGGAAGCTGAGCAGCAATGCACTGCAAGGCGTCGGGGCGCTGTTGTTGCTGGCAAGCGCCGGCTACCTGCTGGCCTGCCGCTTTTCAAAACGCCGCGCCTGGACGGTTCGTGGGATGGAGATCAACCTGCCTTCCCTGCGCATGGCCGTGCTGCAACTGGCCCTCGGGGCGTTGAACTGGTCGCTGATGGCGGCGGTGATCTTTACGTTGCTGCCGAGCAAACTGGATTACCCGGTGGTGCTCGGGGTGTTGCTGATCAGCAGTATCGCCGGGGTGATCACTCACATTCCCGCTGGGCTCGGCGTGCTGGAAGCGGTGTTCGTCGCGCTGCTGCAGCATGAGGTGTCGCGGGGCAGCTTGATTGCGGGGCTGATTGCCTATCGGGCGATCTATTTCATCCTGCCGTTGTTGATCACGGTGGTGATGTACCTGGTGATCGAGGCGAAGGCCAAGGCGTTGCGGGTCAAGCCTGGGGTCAAGTGATGCGGTGCCTGATCCGACGAACAGGCCCGCCTGGACGCTTATGTCTACCGCTCCTGAATGATGCTCAACCGCTCGCCCACCACCATCTCCGTGATCCAGCTCACCAGGATCGAGGTGTAGGCCTGTTGTGACACGGGGTCGCTCAGGGAATGGTCGGCGCCGTCGATGATCCGGTGGGTCAGCGAATGGGTCTGCTGACAGGCGGCGCGGTAGCTCATGATGGTGGCATGGGGCACATGATCGTCGGTCTCGGACTCCACCAGCAGCACATCGCCTGTGAACTGCGAGCACGCGTGCAAGGCGCGATTGGTGTCGGCATGGACGAGCGTGCTGCGATAATCGAGCAGGTCGGCTTTATCCAGGTCGCGCTTGGGCGTGTGCCATTGCTCGTCGCGATAAAGTGCCGGCACGCGCAAGGCCAGCCAACGCACCGGACGCAGCGAGGTCAGGATCGAGGCCAGGTAGCCACCGTAGCTGGTGCCTACCACGGCTATCGCCGAGGTATCGAGGGCGGGATGGGCGAGCAATCGGTCGTAGGCCGCCAGCAGGTCCCGCAGATTGTCCTCCCGCGTGACCCGTGACAGCGGGATCCCGGCGCCCCCCGTATGCCCGCGCAAGTCGAACGTCAGGCAGACACAGCCCAGGCCGGCGATGCCCTTGGCCCGCTCCAGGTCGCGCTCCTGGCTGCCGCCCCAACCGTGTACGAACAACACGCCGGGGACCTTCGACTTGGGGCTGAGGAAGGTCCCGTTCATATGCTCATCGTCAATGGCAATCTGGATGGTTTCGCTTCTAGCCGTCATAGGATTGGACCGTTACGTATTTGAGTAGGAAATCACCATTCTCTGCCGCGCCGCGATAAACCTCCGTAGCGCCGGCCGGCAGTGGTTGGTCGGTGTAGGTCTCAACCGAGGACACCCGAACCGCGCGGGTCGCGGGATCCTCGACAAACACCTGCAATGCCGCGAGCTCCGCGCTGCTGGCGCCGCCCATTCGCCACGACTGCTCCAGCACGCCGCCGCGAAATTGGCCACCGGTGTCGGTCCCTTGGGCAATGTCGTAGTTGCGCCGCGAAGCAAAGAACGTGGGATACGCCTGGTTGGCAGCGTCATCGAACACCTGCGCCAACCGCACCGCTTCGCGTACATCGTCCGGCAATTCCAGGCCGAGCAACTCGATGTAGCCACCCTGAGCCACCAGCAGGTCAGAGCCGCCGTAGACCTCTTCGCCTTGGTTGTCGCGGGTCAGGTGCTGGACGCCGCAATAGCTCAGGACCTTGCCGTTGATAAAGCTCTGGCCCACGCTCTGGGTCTTGACCTCATTGAGGTTCTGCTCCAGCACGATCCCCTCGCTGAATAACGCCTGGGCGTCTGGAGCCGCGACGATTTCATCGAATTGCGCGATGCTGCGGATAACCCGCTGACCCCGTCCGGCACAAGCATGGATTGGCTTGAAGCGAATCGGCCCGGCGTAGAGCAAATGCTCGGCGGCCTGGCGCGCATCCTTGAGCGAGAAGACGCTGACACCATCAAGCACGACGCCACGGGTCAACTTGCCGAACAGCGGTGACCAGCCCTTCGGCGCGACCGCGTCCTTATTCAACAGACCATGGGCAATCGCCTTGGTGCAGATGAAATCGTGATCGACATAGCCGCCCCAAAGATCGTCCGGTCCCTTGACGCCCAGACGCAACGCGGCCTCTGGACCGATCAGAGTTTGCGTAGGCAACAGATACAAATCCCGCTCGGCGTGTTGCTGGCTGTCGTAACTGCCGCCGTATTCCAAGCCAAGGATATTCGCCAACCAGCGGGCCAGAGCCCTATTGGTTTCGACTTCATGCAGGGGGGCCTGAGGATTGACCGAGTGGGCCACCACTAATTTGTCACGAGGGATCGACGTCATGCGTTGTCCTTTTAACTGCGCTCAATAGCCGTAGCTATAAGGATTGCAGAGATCAGGCCAACGGCTCAGCGGGGGACGAACGGTCGAGGAAACGGGGGGATGGGCGAATAATGTGGCACCGGGCCTGTTTCATTCTGCACGACTGCAAGCGGACGTCCGGCAATTTGCACGACCGTTGCGCACATCCCCGTCAGCCTCTGGGTGCGTTCTGAGGGGTCACGCCAAATTTCGCCCGGTAGTCACTCGGCGCTAAGCCGGTGATTTTCTTGAAAGTCGCTCGAAAGGCAGAAGGGTCCTGATAGCCGACGGTCCAGGCGATGTGATCGATGGTGCCGTTGGTGAATTCCAGCATTTCCCGGGCCTTGCCAACTCGCAGGTGCTGGCAGTATTCGGTGGGCTTGAGGCCCGTGGCCGCGCGGAACCTGCGCAGGAAGGTGCGCTCTTCCAGTCCCGCCTGTTCGGCCATCGCGCCAAGGGAAACATCCACCGCGCCGCTGCGTTGCAGCCAGTGTTGCACCTTCAGGATCGCACCGTCGCCATGCCCCAGGATTGGCGCGAAATTGCTGCCGCACTGGCTCGCGCTGTCGCTGTGCTCGATCACCAGGAACTGCGCGGTGCGTGTGGCGATGCTTGGCCCGAGCAGACGATCCACCAGCCGCAGCCCAAGCTCCGCCCAGGCCATGAGCCCGGCGGTGGTGATCAGATCGCCGTCGTCCACAATGGGTTTATCGGCGTCCAGCTTGATCTTGGGATAACGCGCCGCGAAGGTCGTGGCTGAAGTCCAATGGGTGGTCGCGCTGCGCCCATCCAGCAAACCGCTTTCGGCCAGCAGGATCGAGCCGACGCAAACCCCTCCCAAAACGGTGCCGCCTGCGTGCTGCGTCCGTAGCCAATCCATCAGTGTCGGCGTCGCGATAGCTTCATTGAAGCCGGCAATAGAGGGCGGTATCAACAAGGCGATCAAGGGCGCGTGCGGACCGGCATCGCTGGCAAACACCCGCGACGGCACTTCGCCGTTCGCCGTTTGCCAGTGACTTACGCGCAGCCGTGGCAATTGCACACTGGCCTGCTCCGCCGCGATGGCATCCGCCACCGCAAACAGGTCGGTCAAACCGTGCACCGCCGCCATTTGCGCGCCGGGGTAGATCAGCACGCCGAGTTCGACGAATGCCCTTTCCTGCGCCATTGTCAGTTTTCCCTCGCTTATTGTCGTTGCGGCCAATCGTCGAATCCCGGACAAATGCCAATACTGGCGCCACATCCTGATTAAACGAGGAAGACCCCATGTCAAAGCAAGCGCTCATCGTAGTCGATATCCAGAATGACTACTTCCCCCAAGGGAAATGGCCTCTGGCCGGCGCCGAAGCAGCCGCCGATAACGCCGCCAGGTTGATCGAGGCGTTTCGCCAGGCCGCAAACCAGGTGATTCACATCCGCCACGAATTCACTTCCGACCAGGCCCCTTTCTTCACGCCAGGCTCCGAAGGCGCGCAGTTGCACCCGAAGGTAACCAACCGCGCCGACGAACCCGTGGTGCTCAAACACTTCGTCAATGCGTTTCGCGAAACCGAGCTGCAAGCGACACTCGAGCATCACGGTATCGAACGGCTGGTGGTCGCGGGTAGCATGAGCCACATGTGCATTGACGGCATTACGCGGGCGGCCGCTGACATGGGTTATGAGGTGACGGTGGTCCACGACGCCTGCGCCAGCCGCGACCTGGAATTCAATGGGCTTGTCGTCCCTGCTGCCCATGTCCATGCCGCGTTCATGTCGGCGCTGGGGTTTGCCTATGCGAAGGTGGTGAGTACGGAACAACTACTGGCTGTCGAAAAGCCCTAACCAACTCTCAGGCAGAAAAAAACCGCGCCTCGGGAACCGAAGCGCGGTTTTGTTTTAGCTTGGAGCTTGGGGCTTGATGCTCAGAGCTGCCTCAGAACGGAATATCGTCATCGAAGCTGTCGAAATCCGGTGCCGGCTGCGGCGCGGCCTGTTGTGGGGCCGGGCGCTCGCGTTGTGGCTGTGGCGCTGACTGCGGACGAGGGGCTTGCTGGCGCGGGGCGGACTGCTGGTAGTTGTTGCCACCCTGCTGCTGGTCGCCTTGCGGACGGCCACCAAGCAATTGCATGGTGCCTTGCATGTCGACCACGATTTCAGTGGTGTAGCGCTTGATGCCGTCCTTTTCCCACTCGCGGGTCTGCAGCTTGCCTTCGATGTACACCTGCGAACCCTTGCGCAGGTATTCGCCGGCGATCTCGGCCACTTTGCCGAACATCGACACGCGGTGCCATTCGGTCTTCTCGACCTTCTGGCCGGTCTGCTTGTCGGTCCATTGTTCGCTGGTCGCCAGGCTCAGGTTGGTCACGGCGTTGCCGTTAGGCAGGTAGCGAACTTCTGGATCCTGGCCGCAAGTACCGACCAATATGACTTTGTTAACCCCACGGGCCATAACGTTCTCCTAGGCTTCGCACGCTGCCGGGGCCGGGTTGTTCACCAGGCGCTCGAGCGTCGCACGATCCAATAATTCGGTGTCCAGTTTGATGTATACGGCCGCCTCGTCGGCGACCACCACTGCATCGGTTACTCCAACGACGGCCCTGAGGCGCTCGGCCAGGCCTGCTTCGCGAATGGCTTCGGGCGACAACGGCAAGCGCAGGCTCGTCACATACGGAGGTTCGCGCATGGTAACAGCAAAGGCCAACCAAAGTGCAGCCAGCGCGGCGCAACCCAGGAACACAACCGACAAACCGCCATGCTGGAACAGCCAGCCGCCGAGAATCCCGCCCAACGCCGAACCGAGGAATTGGCTGGTGGAATACACCCCCATCGCCGTGCCCTTGCCGCCCGCCGGTGAAACCTTGCTGATCAGCGACGGCAACGACGCCTCCAGCAGATTGAACGCGGTAAAGAAAACCACGGTGCCGATCACCAGGGCCCGCAGGCTGTCGCCGAACTGCCAGAAGAATAGCTCAGTGAGCATGAGGGTCACGACGGCGCCGAGTAAAACTCGTTTCATTTTGCGTCGCTTCTCGCCATAGATGATGAACGGGACCATGGCGAAGAACGAAATAACCAGTGCCGTCAGGTAGACCCACCAATGCTGCTCCTTGGGCAGGCCGGCCTTTTGCACAAGTGCCAGCGGCAGGGCCACGAAGCTGGACATCAGCATGGCGTGGAGGACGAAGATGCCCAGGTCCAGGCGCAGCAGGTCGGGATGTCTGAGTGTCGGCACCAGCGCCTGGCGGGCCACGCCGGATTCGCGGTGCTGCAAGGGCCCGGTAGAGCGCGGCACGAAGACCGCGACGATGAGGATACCGACCAATGCCATGGCACCGGTTGCCAGGAACAGGCCCGATAAGCCAAAGGCACGCGTCACTAACGGTCCTACAACCATGGCGACCGCGAACGACAGACCAATCGTCATGCCGATCATGGCCATGGCTTTTGTCCGATGCTGTTCGCGAGTCAGGTCTGACAGCAAGGCCATGACGGCGGCGGAAATCGCCCCCGCCCCTTGCAGGATCCGACCGGCGATCACGCCCCAGATCGAATCCGCGTTCGCCGCCAGCACACTGCCGAGGGCAAACACGATGAGCCCCAGGTAAATGACGGGACGTCGCCCGATACGGTCGGAAATAATACCGAAGGGAATCTGGAAAATGGCCTGGGTCAGGCCATAGGCGCCGATCGCCAACCCGATGAGGGCCGGGGTCGCGCCCGCCAGGTCCATGCCATAGGTCGCCAGTACCGGCAACACCATGAACATGCCCAGCATGCGGAAGGCGAACACCAGGGCCAGACCGCTTGCCGCGCGGGTCTCGCCGCTACTCATGCGTTCGCTGTGGGGATCGTGCATGGAAAAACCTCGTGTGAACCGGCGGGGATTCTACCAGTCCCATCGATTGAGGGGGTATATGGCGACCGTTTGCCGCGCAGTCTTCATGTATGACAATTGATAGTGTGTATCCATCCAGTGTTTACCCGTATACTCCTACGTTTTCGACGCCCGCCGAGCGAGGCCACTTTGGACAAGATCCTGATTCGTGGGGCCCGTACCCACAACCTGAAGAACATCGACCTGACCCTGCCCCGGGACAAGCTGATCGTCATCACCGGCCTGTCCGGATCCGGTAAATCATCCCTGGCCTTCGATACCTTGTACGCCGAAGGCCAGCGACGCTATGTCGAATCGCTGTCGGCGTATGCCCGGCAGTTCTTGTCGATGATGGAAAAACCCGACGTCGACACCATCGAAGGCCTGTCGCCGGCGATCTCCATCGAGCAGAAATCGACCTCCCACAACCCGAGGTCGACGGTAGGCACCATTACCGAGATCTACGACTACCTGCGCCTGCTGTATGCGCGTGTCGGCATGCCCCGCTGCCCCGACCACGACATCCCGCTGGAAGCCCAGACCGTCAGCCAGATGGTCGACCTGGTGCTGGCCCAACCCGAAGGCAGCAAGTTGATGCTCCTGGCGCCGGTCATACGCGAGCGCAAGGGCGAACACCTTATGGTGTTCGAAGAACTGCGCGCTCAAGGCTTCGTACGTGCCCGGGTCAACGGCAAGCTGTGCGAGCTGGACGAACTGCCGAAGCTGGATAAACAGAAGAAGCACTCGATCGACGTGGTAGTGGACCGTTTCAAGGTCCGGGGCGACCTGCAACAGCGCCTCGCCGAATCCTTCGAGACGGCCCTGAAACTGGCGGACGGCATAGCGTTGGTTGCGCCGATGGACGACGAACCCGGCGAAGAGATCATCTTTTCCGCGCGCTTTGCCTGCCCAATCTGCGGCCACGCCATCAGCGAGCTGGAGCCCAAGCTGTTCTCGTTCAACAACCCGGCCGGCGCTTGCCCGACCTGCGACGGTCTGGGGGTCAAGCAGTTCTTCGACACCAAGCGTTTGGTCAATGGCGAACTGACCCTGGCCGAGGGCGCGATTCGCGGCTGGGACAGGCGTAACGTCTACTATTTCCAGATGCTCGGGTCGCTGGCGGCTCACTATAAGTTCAGCCTGGACAAACCCTTCAACGAACTGCCCGCCGAACAGCAGAAGTTCATCCTGCAAGGCAGCGGCTCGCAAAACGTCGACTTCAAATACCTGAACGACCGTGGCGATATCGTCAAGCGCTCCCACCCGTTCGAAGGCATCGTGCCCAACCTGGAGCGGCGCTACCGCGAGACCGAGTCGGCCAGCGTGCGTGAGGAACTGGCCAAGTTCCTCAGCACCCAGCCCTGCCCGGACTGCCGCGGCACCCGTTTGCGCCGGGAGGCGCGGCACGTGTGGGTCGGCGAGAAAACCTTGCCGGCGGTGACCAGCCTGCCGATCGGCGATGCGACCGATTATTTCGGTGGGCTCAAGCTGACGGGCCGTCGGGGCGAAATCGCCGACAAGATCCTCAAGGAAATCCGCGAGCGCTTGCAGTTCCTCGTGAACGTAGGCCTGGACTACCTGACCCTCGACCGCAGCGCTGACACGCTGTCTGGTGGCGAGGCCCAGCGTATCCGCCTCGCCAGCCAGATCGGCGCCGGCCTGGTGGGCGTCATGTACATCCTCGACGAACCGTCCATTGGCCTGCATCAGCGGGACAACGACCGCTTGCTCGGAACGCTGAAACACCTGCGGGACATTGGCAACACAGTCATCGTGGTCGAGCACGATGAGGACGCGATCCGCCTGGCCGACTATGTAGTGGACATCGGTCCCGGCGCGGGCGTGCACGGCGGCCACATTGTCGCCCAAGGGACGGCG
This sequence comes from Pseudomonas sp. E102, assembly GCF_052660185.1. Taxonomy (NCBI): domain Bacteria; kingdom Pseudomonadati; phylum Pseudomonadota; class Gammaproteobacteria; order Pseudomonadales; family Pseudomonadaceae; genus Pseudomonas; species Pseudomonas sp. E102. The sequence continues at coordinate 5,607,409 of NZ_CP084025.1, read as the reverse complement.
GCCGAGGTCATGGCGCACCCTGACTCGTTGACCGGCAAGTACCTGTCTGGCCGAGTGAAGATCAAGGTGCCGGCCAAACGTACGCCGCGTAACAAGAAGTTGTCGCTGACCCTCAAGGGCGCCCGCGGCAACAACTTGCGCAATGTCGACCTGGAAATTCCCATTGGTCTGCTGACCTGCGTCACCGGCGTATCCGGCTCCGGCAAGTCGACGTTGATCAACAACACGCTGTTCCCGCTGAGCGCCACGGCCTTGAACGGTGCCACGACCCTGGAAGCCGCCGCCCACGACAGCATCAAGGGCCTCGAGCATCTCGATAAAGTCGTTGACATCGACCAGAGCCCGATTGGCCGGACGCCACGTTCCAACCCCGCGACATACACCGGATTGTTCACACCGATCCGTGAGCTGTTCGCCGGCGTACCGGAATCGCGTTCACGGGGCTACGGGCCAGGCCGGTTCTCGTTCAACGTCAAGGGCGGACGCTGCGAAGCCTGCCAGGGCGATGGCTTGATCAAGGTGGAAATGCACTTCCTGCCCGATATCTACGTGCCGTGCGACGTATGCAAGAGCAAGCGCTACAACCGGGAAACACTGGAGATCAAGTACAAGGGCAAGAACATCCACGAAACCCTGGAGATGACCATCGAAGAGGCCCGGGTCTTCTTCGACGCGGTGCCGGCATTGGCGCGCAAGCTCCAGACATTGATGGATGTAGGCCTTTCGTACATCAAGCTCGGGCAGTCGGCGACGACCTTGTCCGGTGGGGAGGCCCAACGGGTGAAGCTATCCCGCGAGCTGTCCAAGCGCGATACCGGCAAGACCCTGTATATCCTCGACGAGCCGACCACCGGTCTGCATTTCGCCGATATCCAGCAGTTGCTCGACGTGCTCCACCGCCTGCGCGATCACGGCAACACCGTGGTGGTTATCGAGCACAACCTGGACGTGATCAAGACCGCTGACTGGCTGGTGGACCTGGGGCCGGAGGGCGGATCCAAGGGCGGACAGATCATCGCGGTGGGTACGCCGGAACAAGTGGCGGAAATGAAGCAGTCCCACACTGGGCACTACCTCAAGCCATTGCTGGAGCGTGACCGGGACTGATTGGCCCGGACACGAAAAAGCCCCTGGCATCCCATCGATGCCAGGGGCTTTTCGTTTTCAGAGAGAACCTGCCTACGATCAATATTGCGATTGCAGGTAATTCTCCAACCCGATCAGCTTGATCAGGCCCAACTGTTTTTCCAGCCAGTAAGTGTGATCTTCTTCGGTGTCGTTGAGCTGCACACGTAAGATCTCGCGAGTTACATAGTCGTTGTGCTGCTCGCACAGCTCGATACCTTTACACAAAGCAGCGCGAACCTTGTACTCCAAACGCAAGTCGGCAGCGAGCATGTCAGGCACGGTAGTGCCGATGTCCAGGTCGTCCGGACGCATGCGTGGCGTGCCTTCAAGCATCAGGATCCGGCGCATCAGCGCATCGGCGTGCTGAGCCTCTTCTTCCATCTCATGGTTGATACGTTCGTAGAGCTCGGTAAAACCCCAATCCTCGTACATCCGCGAATGGATGAAATATTGATCACGGGCCGCCAGTTCGCCGGTCAGCAACGTGTTGAGGTAATCGATTACGTCTGGGTGACCTTGCATCGCCCTACATCTCCACAAGCTTTGAAAGGCTCTAGTTTGAACCAAGCTGACTGCAAGGTCACTCGCCCAGCGCAACAAAAGCGAAGAAAATCTAAGAAAAGAGCGCTAAATAACGCAAAAACCGCCCAAATGAGGGCGGTTCTGCTTCTCGTTTAGACTTAGTTAAGCTGTACGCCCAACGCCTTCGCGATACCCTCTCCGTAAGCAGGGTCTGCCTTGAAGAAATGCTGCAGTTGGCGATCAACCACATCAGCCGACACGCCTGCCATTGCACCGGCGACATTGCTGATCAACAGCGCCTTCTGTTCCTCGTTCATCAAGCGGAACAGCGCACCTGCATGGCTGTAGTAGTCGGTGTCCTCGCGATGATCATAACGATCCGCTGCACCGCTGAGGGCCAGTGCCGGTTCCGCATAACGCGGGGCTTGCTTCGGCGCCTCCACGTAACTGTTGGGCTCATAGTTTGGCGCTGCGCCGCCGTTACTGCCAAAAGCCATGGAACCGTCGCGCTGGTAGGTATTGACCGGGCTGCGCGGAGCATTCACCGGCAGTTGCTGGTGGTTGGTACCTACGCGGTAGCGGTGAGCATCGGCGTAGGCGAATACACGGCCCTGCAACATGCGATCAGGCGAAAGACCCACGCCCGGCACCATGTTGCTCGGCCCGAACGCCGCTTGCTCCACTTCAGCAAAGTAGTTCAAGGGATTACGATTCAGCTCGAGTTCGCCGACTTCGATCAGCGGGAATTCCTTCTGCGACCAGGTCTTGGTCACGTCGAACGGATTCTCGTAATGGGCTGCAGCCTGGGCTTCGCTCATGATTTGGATGCAGACGCTCCATTTTGGAAAGTCACCGCGCTCAATTGCATTGAACAGGTCGCGCTGGGCGTAATCCGGATCGGTGCCCGCCAGGCGCGCGGCTTCTGCCGGCGCGAGATTCTTGATGCCTTGCTTGGTCTTGTAGTGCCATTTAACCCAGTGACGTTCGCCTTGGCCATTGATCAGGCTGTAGGTGTGACTGCCGAAGCCGTGCATATGACGGTAGCCGTCAGGAATACCCCGATCGGAAAACAGAATGGTGACCTGGTGCAGCGCCTCTGGGGAATGCGACCAGAAATCCCACATCATCTGGGCACTCTTGAGGTTGCTTTGCGGCAAGCGTTTCTGAGTGTGGATGAAGTCTGGGAATTTCAGCGGGTCGCGGATGAAGAACACCGGGGTGTTGTTGCCAACGATGTCCCAGTTACCTTCTTCTGTGTAGAACTTAAGGGCGAAGCCTCGAGGATCGCGCTCGGTATCCGCAGAACCGCGCTCGCCGCCCACGGTAGAGAAGCGAAGGAACGTAGGCGTCTGCTTACCGACCGATTCGAACAGCTTGGCGCTGGTGTATTGGGTAATGTCACGCGTTACGGTAAACGTACCGTATGCGCCCGACCCTTTAGCGTGCACGCGACGCTCGGGAATATTTTCGCGGTTGAAATGAGCAAGCTTCTCGATCAGGTGGAAATCATCGAGCAGCAGCGGGCCACGAGGACCTGCGGAGCGAGAGTTCTGGTTATCGGCGACGGGGGCGCCGCTAGCGGTCGTAAGCGTTTTGATCTGGCTCATGCTCAATTCTTCCTAGGTCGGTCTTCGGACTGCCGGCTAATCGGCTGGTGAGGAGTATTGATCAACAAGATGAGCGCCACAAATTCATTAAATTGTGCGCTTCAATAGAAATTATCTAACAACAACCCCAACGCCATATAGTGGCGTTTGCGACCCAAGCAAGCTTGTATGAATAAGCTGTTTTCTTGCGAGCACAAAAAACCGGGCACTGGGCCCGGTTCTTCGTTTCAGACTGTCGTCTTACTCGGCGCTTACAGCTTCGCCAGCAGTAGCACGATCAACCAACTCGACGTACGCCATAGGCGCGTTGTCGCCAGCGCGGAAACCGCACTTGAGGATGCGCAGGTAGCCACCCTCACGGGTAGCGTAACGCTTGCCCAGGTCGTTGAAGAGCTTACCAACGATGGCTTTCGAACGGGTACGGTCGAAGGCCAGGCGGCGGTTAGCCAGGCTGTCTGTCTTGGCCAGAGTGATCAGCGGCTCGGCAACGCGGCGCAGTTCTTTGGCTTTCGGCAGTGTAGTTTTGATCAGCTCGTGCTCGAACAGCGACACCGCCATGTTCTGGAACATGGCCTTGCGGTGCGAGCTGGTGCGGCTCAGGTGACGACCACTTTTACGATGACGCATGGTTCATTCCTTACCAAACACAACGTTCGGTGATTACGACGATCAGGCAGTCGCCTTGTCGTCCTTCTTAAGACTTGCAGGCGGCCAGTTGTCGAGGCGCATGCCGAGGGACAGACCGCGGGAGGCCAGAACGTCCTTGATTTCAGTCAAGGATTTCTTGCCAAGGTTCGGAGTCTTCAACAGCTCTACTTCGGTACGCTGAATCAGGTCGCCGATGTAGTAGATGTTTTCCGCCTTAAGGCAGTTAGCCGAACGTACAGTCAGTTCCAGATCGTCAACCGGGCGAAGCAGGATCGGATCGATCTCGTCTTCCTGCTCGATAGCCTCAGGCACGATGTCACCCTTGAGGTCGACGAACGCAGCCAACTGCTGTTGCAGAATGGTTGCAGCGCGGCGGATTGCCTCTTCAGGATCCAGGGTACCGTTGGTTTCCAGATCAATAACCAGCTTGTCCAGGTTGGTACGCTGTTCGACACGGGCGTTTTCCACCACGTATGCGATACGGCGAACCGGGCTGAACGAAGAGTCAAGCTGCAAGCGACCAATGCTGCGGCTTTCGTCTTCATCGCTCTGACGCGAATCTGCCGGTTCATAACCACGACCACGAGCTACGGTGAGCTTCATGTTCAGGGCGCCGTTAGACGCCAGGTTAGCGATTACGTGATCGGGGTTAACGATCTCGACATCATGATCCAGCTGAATATCGGCAGCGGTAACCACCCCCGAACCCTTCTTCGACAAGGTCAGCGTAACTTCGTCACGACCGTGCAGCTTGATAGCCAGACCTTTAAGGTTCAACAGGATTTCAATTACGTCTTCCTGTACACCTTCGATGGCGCTGTACTCATGGAGCACACCGTCAATCTCGGCCTCGACTACTGCACAGCCGGGCATTGAGGACAACAGGATGCGGCGCAGCGCGTTGCCCAGGGTGTGGCCGAAACCACGCTCGAGAGGCTCGAGTGTGATCTTGGCGCGGGTTGGACTGACAACCTGCACATCAATATGGCGGGGTGTCAGGAACTCATTTACCGAAATCTGCATGGATGCACCTATTTTCTAGCCCTTACTTGGAGTAGAGCTCGACAATCAGGCTTTCGTTGATGTCGGCGGACAGATCACTGCGAGCAGGAACGTTCTTGAAAACGCCCGACTTCTTCTCAGTGTCTACTTCTACCCATTCTACGCGGCCACGTTGGGCACACAGATCGAGAGCTTGGACAATGCGAAGTTGGTTCTTTGCTTTCTCGCGAACAGCAACCACGTCACCAGCACGAACCTGGTAGGACGGAACGTTCACGGTCTGGCCGTTAACGCTGATCGACTTGTGCGATACCAGCTGACGGGATTCGGCACGAGTAGAACCGAAACCCATACGGTATACAACGTTGTCCAGGCGGCATTCGAGCAGCTGCAACAGGTTTTCGCCGGTTGCGCCTTTCTTGCCAGCAGCTTCTTTGTAGTAGCCGCTGAATTGACGCTCGAGAACGCCATAGATACGACGGACCTTCTGCTTTTCACGCAGTTGGGTGCCGTAGTCGGACTGGCGACCGCGGCGTTGGCCGTGGATACCAGGTGCTGCTTCGATGTTGCACTTCGATTCGATCGCGCGCACGCCGCTCTTCAGGAAGAGATCGGTGCCTTCGCGACGAGCGAGTTTGCATTTTGGACCAATGTAACGAGCCATTCTTTACAATCTCCTGGATTACACGCGGCGCTTCTTCGGCGGACGGCACCCGTTGTGCGGGATTGGCGTCACGTCGGTGATGCTGGCGATCTTGTAGCCACAGCCGTTCAAAGCGCGGACTGCGGATTCACGACCTGGACCTGGACCTTTGACGTTGACGTCGAGGTTTTTCAGGCCGTATTCCAGCGCAGCTTGACCAGCACGCTCAGCAGCTACTTGAGCAGCGAACGGGGTGGACTTGCGGGAACCGCGGAAACCCGAACCACCGGAGGTAGCCCAGGAAAGAGCGTTACCTTGACGGTCGGTAATGGTCACGATGGTGTTGTTAAAAGAAGCATGGATGTGGGCGATGCCATCAACCACTGTCTTTTTAACTTTTTTACGAGGACGAGCAGCAGGTTTTGCCATGATTAAATTCCTGTCGATTCGCTGGGGCGATTACTTGCGGATCGGCTTACGCGGACCTTTACGGGTACGCGCGTTGGTCTTGGTACGCTGACCGCGTACTGGCAGACCACGACGATGACGCAGACCGCGATAGCAACCGAGGTCCATCAAGCGCTTGATTTTCATGTTGATTTCGCGACGCAGGTCACCTTCAGTGGTGAACTTCGCCACTTCGCCACGCAGCTGTTCAATTTGCTCGTCGCTCAGATCCTTGATCTTTGCGGCTGGGTTGACCCCAGTCTCTGCACAAATTTTCTGTGCAGTAGTGCGACCAACACCATAGATGTAGGTCAGCGAGATAACAGTATGCTTGTTATCTGGAATGTTAACGCCTGCAATACGGGCCATTCAGTGGGACTCCAATTGACAGCTACCTACGCCCCGGAAGCCAAGAAATAGGGCGCGAGATAATATCGCTGTAATAACAAATAATCAACCCGGCAGCGCACTAGCTGCCGGGCTTAAAGCACAATCACACTCAGCCTTGGCGCTGTTTGTGACGCGGTTCCGCGCTGCAAATTACCCGAACAACACCTTCGCGGCGAATAATCTTGCAGTTGCGGCACAGCTTTTTCACCGATGCACGAACTTTCATCACCAACTCCTCGAACCTTATGGACGCTACTCAGCGCAACATGCCGCTGCCGTAGCCCTTCAGGTTGGCTTTCTTCATCAGGGATTCGTACTGGTGCGAAACGAGGTGCGATTGTACTTGGGACATGAAGTCCATCACAACCACGACCACGATCAGCAACGAGGTCCCGCCAAGGTAGAACGGAACGTTTGCCGCAACCACCAGGAACTGGGGAAGCAAGCAGACGGCCGTCATGTAAAGAGCACCGAACAAGGTCAAACGAGTCAGAACGCCATCAATGTAGCGCGCAGACTGCTCACCAGGACGGATACCCGGAATAAAGGCACCGGACTTCTTCAGGTTTTCCGCTACGTCTTTCGGATTGAACATCAACGCCGTATAGAAGAAGCAGAAGAAAATAATCCCTGCACTAAACAGCAGAATATTCAACGGCTGACCAGGAGCGATCGACTGCGAGATGTCCTGCAACCAGCCCATACCTTCAGACTGGCCGAACCAGGCACCCAACGAAGCCGGGAACAGCAAGATGCTGCTCGCGAAAATGGCCGGGATAACACCGGCCATGTTCACCTTCAACGGCAAGTGGCTGGTCTGCGCAGCAAAAACCTTACGGCCCTGCTGACGCTTGGCGTAGTGAACAGCAATACGACGCTGACCACGCTCGATGAACACCACGAAACCGATAATCGCTACTGCCAGCAAACCGATGGCAACCAGAGCAAAGATGTTGATATCGCCCTGACGCGCAGACTCGAAAGACTGCCCGATCGCTCTCGGAAGACCGGCGACGATACCTGCGAAGATCAACATCGAGATACCGTTGCCAACACCACGCTCAGTAATCTGCTCACCCAGCCACATCATGAACATCGCGCCCGCCACAAAAGTGGTTACCGCGACGAAATGGAAGCCAAAGTCACCAGTGAACGCTACGCCCTGCCCCGCCAGACCGATGGACATGCCAACGGCCTGGACGAGAGCGAGGACGACAGTGAGGTAGCGGGTGTACTGGCTGATCTTGCGACGGCCAGCTTCACCTTCCTTCTTCAACTGCTCCAACTGCGGACTGACAGCGGACATCAGCTGCATGATGATCGATGCCGAAATGTACGGCATGATCCCCAGTGCAAAGATGCTCATCCGCTCCAGCGCGCCGCCGGAAAACATGTTGAACAAGCTAAGAATGGTCCCCTCATTCTGTCGAAACAGGTCCGCGAGTCGGTCCGGGTTGATACCTGGAACCGGGATGTGTGCGCCTATTCGGTAGACGATAATCGCCAGGAACAGAAAACGCAGACGAGCCCAGAGTTCAGACATACCGCCTTTGCCGAGCGCAGAGAGAGCACCTTGCTTAGCCATTTATTCCTCGAACTTGCCGCCAGCTGCTTCGATAGCCGCACGCGCACCTTTGGTGGCGCCGATTCCCTTTCCGATGGTGACAGCACGAGCAACTTCGCCCGACAGCATGATTTTCACACGCTGTACGTTCTGGTTGATCACGTTGGCATCCTTCAGGGACTGCACGGTGACGATGTCGCCGTCCACTTTGGCCAGCTCGGACAGACGCACTTCAGCGCGGTCCATGGCTTTCAGGGAAACGAAACCGAACTTCGGCAGGCGACGATGCAGCGGCTGTTGACCGCCTTCAAAGCCTGGAGCGATGGTGCCACCGGAGCGGGAGGTCTGACCTTTGTGGCCACGGCCACCGGTCTTGCCCAAACCACTACCGATACCACGGCCCGGACGATGCTTTTCGCGACGGGAACCCGGCGCTGGACTCAGATCATTGAGTTTCATCGATTAACCCTCGACACGCAGCATGTAGTAAGCCTTGTTGATCATCCCGCGATTCTCGGGAGTATCCTGGACTTCTACAGTGTGACCGATGCGACGCAGACCCAGACCCTTAACGCACAGTTTGTGGTTAGGGATGCGGCCGGTCATGCTTTTGATCAGCGTAACTTTTACGGTAGCCATGATCAGAAGATCTCCTTGACGCTTTTGCCACGCTTGGCGGCAATGGATTCAGGAGACTGCATTGCTTTCAAACCCTTGAAAGTGGCGTGAACCACGTTTACCGGGTTAGTCGAGCCGTAGCACTTGGCCAGAACGTTCTGAACGCCAGCAACTTCGAGGACAGCACGCATAGCGCCACCAGCGATGATACCGGTACCTTCAGAAGCAGGCTGCATGTACACCTTCGAAGCGCCATGGGCAGACTTCATTGCGTACTGCAGGGTGGTGCCGTTCAGATCAACCTGGATCATGTTGCGGCGAGCAGCTTCCATTGCCTTCTGGATCGCAGCAGGCACTTCACGCGACTTGCCACGGCCGAAGCCAACACGGCCCTTACCATCACCTACCACGGTCAACGCGGTGAAAGTGAAGATACGGCCGCCTTTAACGGTTTTGGCTACGCGGTTAACTTGAACCAGCTTCTCGATGTAGCCTTCGTCGCGCTTTTGGTCGTTATTTGACATAACTTAGAACTCCAGCCCAGCTTCACGAGCAGCATCAGCCAGCGCCTTGACGCGGCCGTGGTACTTGAAGCCAGAGCGGTCGAAAGCCACCTGCGAGACGCCAGCGGCTTTAGCACGCGTAGCGACCAGCTGGCCAACCTTAGTGGCCGCGTCGATGTTGCCAGTGGCGCCATCACGCAGTTCTTTATCCAAAGTCGAGGCACTTGCCAGGACTTTGTTGCCGTCGGCCGAAATGACCTGGGCGTAGATGTGCTGCGACGAGCGGAACACGCAGAGACGCACGACTTCGAGTTCGTGCATTTTCAGGCGTGCTTTGCGAGCGCGACGCAGTCGAGTAACTTTTTTGTCGGTCATTTGCTATGCCCTACTTCTTCTTGGCTTCTTTACGACGGACGACTTCGTCCGCGTAGCGCACACCTTTGCCTTTGTACGGCTCTGGTGGACGGAAGTCGCGGATCTCGGCGGCCACTTGACCTACCAGCTGCTTGTCGATGCCCTTGATCAGGATATCGGTCTGGCTAGGAGTCTCAGCGGTGATGCCTTCCGGCAGTTCATAATCCACTGGGTGCGAGAAGCCAAGAGCCAGGTTCAGCACTGTGCCTTTTGCTTGCGCTTTGTAACCAACACCGACCAGCTGGAGCTTGCGCTCGAAGCCTTGGCTTACGCCTTGGACCATGTTGTTAACCAACGCACGAGTGGTACCAGCCATTGCGCGAGTCTGTTGATCGCCATTGCGAGCAGCGAAACGCAGCTCACCAGCTTCTTCAACGATCTCAACGGACGAATGGATGTTCAGTTGCAGAGTGCCCTTGGCACCCTTCACCGAAAGCTGTTGGCCTGCGAATTTGACTTCGACACCGGCTGGCAGCTTAACGGGGTTCTTAGCGACGCGTGACATGCTTATCCCCCCTTAGAACACAGTGCAAAGAACTTCGCCGCCGACACCGGCAGCGCGCGCAGCACGATCCGTCATCACACCTTTGTTGGTGGAGACGATAGACACGCCCAGGCCGCCACGAACTTTCGGCAGATCCTCAACGGACTTGTACTGACGCAGGCCAGGACGGCTAACGCGCTTCACTTCCTCGATGACCGGACGGCCTTCGAAGTACTTCAGCTCGATGGACAGCAGAGGCTTGATTTCGCTGCTGATCTGATAACCCGCAATGTAACCTTCGTCCTTCAGGACTTTGGCAACAGCTACCTTCAACGTGGAAGATGGCATGCTTACGACGGACTTTTCAGCCATCTGGGCATTACGGATACGAGTTAGCATGTCCGCTAACGGGTCCTGCATACTCATGGGCTAGACGCTCCTAATACACAAAAAATTAGCCTTTCGGCTAGTACGTGTCGCCGAGCGCATCCGCGCAATAAAAACACGGGCTCAGGCGAGCCGGGTATTCTAGACACACCCCAGAAATGAATCAAGCCCCAAAAGGGGCTTGATTCAAGTTCAAGGTCACCGGCGGTCAGGATCTCGCGACCCCGAACACCAGGACATTGACAGTGCTTACCAGCTGGCTTTGACCAGACCTGGAACGTCACCACGCATAGCGGCTTGACGCAGCATGTTACGGCCGAGGCCGAACTTGCGGTACACGCCGTGCGGACGACCAGTCAGGCGGCAGCGGTTACGCATGCGCGAGGCGCTGGCGTCACGTGGCTGCTTCTGCAGTGCTACGGTAGCTTCCCAACGCGCTTCTGGACTTGCGTTCAGATCAACGATGATAGCTTTCAGCGCTGCACGCTTGGTGGCGTACTTGGCAACGGTGAGCTGACGCTTCAGCTCACGGTTCTTCATGCTCTTCTTGGCCATTGTCCTACTCCAATCAGTTGCGGAACGGGAATTTGAAAGCACGCAGCAGCGCGCGACCTTCTTCATCCGTCCGAGCAGTGGTGGTCAGGGTAATGTCCAGACCGCGGAGAGCATCGATCTTGTCGTAATCGATTTCCGGGAAAATGATCTGCTCTTTCACGCCCATGCTGTAGTTGCCACGACCATCGAAGGACTTGGCATTCAGGCCGCGGAAGTCGCGAACCCGAGGCAGGGAGATCGACAGCAGACGATCCAGGAACTCGTACATACGCTCACGGCGCAGGGTCACTTTGACGCCGATCGGCCAACCTTCACGGACTTTAAAGCCAGCGATGGATTTCCGAGCGTAAGTCACAACGACTTTCTGACCGGTGATCTTTTCCAGGTCGGCAACGGCATGCTCGATGACTTTTTTGTCGCCGATCGCTTCGCCCAGACCCATGTTCAGGGTGATTTTGGTAACGCGCGGAACTTCCATCACGTTCGAAAGCTTAAGTTCTTCCTTAAGTTTCGGTGCGATTTCCTTCCGGTAAATCTCTTTTAGTCGTGCCATGGTCTTCTACCTAGCAGTGTTCAAGCATCAACCGCTTTTTGGGTCGACTTGAAGACACGAATTTTCTTACCGTCTTCTACTTTGAAACCAACGCGGTCAGCCTTGTTGGTTTCGCCGTTGAAGATGGCGACGTTGGAAGCGTGCAGTGGCGCTTCTTTCTCGACGATACCGCCTTGTACGCCCGACATCGGGTTAGGCTTGGTATGACGCTTGACCAGGTTCAGACCACCAACAACCAGACGGTTGTCAGCAAGAACCTTCAGCACCTTACCGCGCTTACCCTTGTCTTTGCCGGCGATCACGATGATCTCGTCGTCACGACGAATCTTTTGCATGTCGGATCTCCTTACAGCACTTCTGGGGCGAGCGAGACGATCTTCATGAACTTCTCAGTACGAAGTTCACGGGTCACTGGCCCAAAGATACGGGTGCCGATTGGCTCTTGCTTGTTGTTCAACAGAACAGCAGCGTTGCCATCAAAGCGGATGATGGAGCCGTCAGCACGACGAACACCGTGGCGAGTGCGGACTACGATAGCAGTCATCACTTGGCCTTTTTTCACCTTACCGCGAGGAATTGCTTCCTTGACGGTAACTTTGATGATGTCACCGATACCAGCGTAACGACGATGGGAGCCACCCAGCACCTTGATGCACATAACACGGCGAGCGCCGCTGTTATCGGCCACATCGAGCATGGATTGAGTCTGAATCATATAATTTCTCCGACCCCTAGCCCTTAGACTTCCACAGCGCGTTCGAGAACATCAACCAGCGCCCAAGACTTGGTCTTGGCCATCGGACGAGTCTCACGAATAGTGACCTTGTCGCCGATGTGGCACTGATTGGTTTCGTCGTGCGCGTGCAGCTTAGTCGAACGCTTAACGTATTTACCGTAGATCGGGTGCTTAACGCGACGCTCGATCAGAACGGTGATGGTTTTGTCCATCTTGTCGCTGACAACACGGCCAGTCAGCGTACGGACAGTTTTTTCGGCTTCAGCCATGATTACTTACCTGCCTGCTGGTTGAGCACAGTTTTCACGCGAGCGATGTCACGCTTAACTTGCGAGAGCAGATGAGACTGCCCCAACTGGCCAGTTGCTTTCTGCATACGCAGATTGAACTGGTCGCGCAGCAGGCCGAGCAGTTGCTCGTTCAGCTGCTGTGCTGATTTTTCACGAAGTTCATTCGCTTTCATCACATCACCGTCCGTTTAACAAAGGAGGTGGCGAGCGGCAGCTTTGCAGCAGCCAGGGCGAAAGCCTCACGCGCCAGCTCTTCAGAAACACCCTCGATTTCGTACAGGACTTTGCCTGGCTGAATCTGGGCAACCCAGTACTCCACGTTACCCTTACCTTTACCCATCCGAACTTCGAGTGGCTTCTTGGTGACAGGCTTGTCCGGGAATACACGGATCCAGATCTTGCCGCCACGTTTTACGTGACGGGTCAGAGCACGACGCGCTGACTCGATCTGACGAGCGGTGAGACGACCACGAGCAACAGACTTCAGCGCGAACTCGCCGAAGCTGACTTTGCTACCGCGCAATGCCAGGCCACGGTTGTGACCGGTCATCTGCTTGCGGAACTTCGTACGCTTTGGTTGCAACATTTGGCGTACCCCTTACTTAGCAGCTTTTTTACGAGGCGCTGGTGCTTGTGGCTTCAGTTCTTCTTGGCGACCACCAATTACTTCGCCTTTGAAGATCCAAACCTTTACACCGATCACACCGTAGGTGGTGTGAGCTTCGTAGTTGGCATAGTCGATGTCGGCACGCAGGGTGTGCAGTGGCACACGACCTTCGCGATACCATTCAGTACGTGCGATTTCAGCACCGCCGAGACGACCGCTCACTTGGATTTTGATGCCTTTGGCACCAATGCGCATTGCGTTCTGTACAGCGCGCTTCATAGCGCGACGGAACATTACACGGCGCTCCAGCTGCTGAGCTACGCTCTGCGCAACCAGCATACCGTCGAGTTCCGGCTTGCGGATCTCTTCGATATTGATGTGCACAGGCACACCCATTTGCTTGGTCAGGTCCTGACGCAGTTTCTCAACATCTTCACCTTTCTTCCCGATAACGATACCTGGGCGAGCGGTGTGGATGGTGATACGTGCAGTCTGAGCCGGACGATGGATATCGATACGGCTGACGGACGCGCTTTTTAGTTTGTCTTGGAGATACTCACGCACCTTCAGATCAGCGAACAAGTAGTCCGCATAAGTCCGACCGTCTGCGTACCAGACGGAGGTGTGCTCCTTGACGATTCCCAGGCGAATGCCAATGGGATGTACTTTCTGACCCATCTCTTCGACTCCGTTACTTGTCAGCAACCTTGACAGTGATATGGCAAGACCGCTTGACGATGCGATCAGCACGGCCTTTGGCACGTGGCATGATGCGCTTCAGCGAACGCCCTTCGTTGACGAAAACGGTGCTGACCTTCAGGTCATCAACGTCTGCGCCTTCGTTATGCTCGGCGTTGGCTACGGCCGACTCCAGCACTTTTTTCATGATCTCGGCGGCTTTCTTACTGCTGAAAGCCAACAGGTTGAGCGCTTCGCCCACCTTCTTCCCGCGGATCTGGTCGGCGACCAAGCGGGCTTTCTGGGCGGAGATTCGAGCGCCCGACAACTTAGCGGCTACTTCCATTTCCTTACCCCTTAACGCTTGGCTTTCTTGTCAGCCACGTGCCCACGGTATGTGCGGGTACCGGCGAACTCGCCCAGTTTGTGGCCGACCATGTCTTCGTTCACGAGAACTGGGACGTGCTGGCGACCGTTGTGTACAGCGATGGTCAGACCGACCATTTGTGGCAGGATCATCGAACGGCGCGACCAGGTCTTAACTGGTTTGCGATCGTTCTTTTCCGCCGCCACTTCGATCTTCTTCAGTAGGTGAAGATCAATAAAAGGACCTTTTTTCAGAGAACGTGGCACTGTCGTATCCCTCTATTTACTTGCGACGACGGACGATCATTTTGTCGGTACGCTTATTACCACGAGTCTTCGCGCCCTTAGTCGGGAAGCCCCATGGCGATACCGGATGACGACCACCAGAGGTACGACCTTCACCACCACCATGTGGGTGGTCAACCGGGTTCATGGCAACACCACGAACGGTTGGGCGAACGCCACGCCAGCGCTTGGCACCAGCTTTACCCAACGAACGCAGGCTGTGCTCGGAGTTCGAGACTTCGCCCAGGGTCGCACGGCATTCAGCCAGTACTTTACGCATCTCACCAGAACGCAGACGCAGGGTCACGTAGACACCTTCACGAGCGATCAGCTGAGCCGAAGCACCAGCGGAACGAGCGATTTGCGCGCCTTTACCTGGCTTCAATTCGATGCCGTGTACGGTGCTACCAACTGGAATGTTACGCAGTTGCAGAGCGTTGCCCGGCTTGATCGGCGCCAAGGCACCTGCGATCAGCTGGTCGCCAGCGCTCACGCCTTTAGGGGCGATGATGTAGCGACGCTCGCCATCTGCGTACAGCAGCAGAGCGATGTGAGCAGTACGGTTTGGATCGTATTCGATACGCTCGACGGTGGCAGCGATGCCATCCTTGTCGTTGCGACGGAAGTCGACCAGACGATAATGCTGCTTATGACCACCACCAACGTGACGAGTGGTAATACGGCCATTGTTGTTACGACCACCAGACTTCGATTTTTTCTCGAGCAGCGGTGCGTGAGGAGCGCCTTTATGCAGCTCCTGGTTGACCACCTTGACCACAAAACGGCGGCCAGGGGAAGTCGGTTTGCATTTAACGATTGCCATGATGCACCCCTTCCTTACTCAGCACTGCTGCTGAAATCGAGATCTTGGCCTGGCTGAAGGGAGATAACTGCCTTCTTCCAGTCATTACGCTTGCCCAGACCGCGAGCAGTGCGCTTGCTTTTACCCAGAACATTCAGGGTAGTAACGCGCTCTACTTTGACGCTGAACAGGCTTTCGACGGCCTTCTTGATTTCCAGCTTGGTTGCATCGGTTGCAACCTTGAAAACGAACTGGCCTTTCTTGTCTGCCAGAACCGTAGCCTTCTCGGAAACGTGCGGGCCAAGCAGAACTTTAAATACGCGTTCCTGGTTCATCCCAGCAGCTCCTCGAATTTCTTCACGGCCGACACGGTGATCAACACCTTGTCGTATGCGATCAGACTGACCGGATCGGAACCCTGCACGTCACGAACGTCGACGTGTGGCAGGTTGCGAGCAGCCAGGTACAGGTTCTGATCAACAGCGTCAGACACGATCAGGACGTCAGTCAGACCCATGCCATTCAGCTTGTTCAGCAGATCTTTGGTTTTCGGTGCTTCAACAGCGAAGTCCTGAACCACGACCAGACGATCAGTACGCACCAGCTCAGCAAGGATGGAACGCATTGCTGCGCGGTACATCTTCTTGTTCAGCTTCTGGGAGTGATCCTGAGGACGAGCTGCGAAAGTGGTACCGCCGCCACGCCAGATTGGGCTACGGATAGTACCGGCACGAGCACGGCCAGTACCTTTCTGACGCCATGGGCGCTTACCGCCACCAGAAACGTCGGAACGGGTCTTTTGCTGCTTGCTACCTTGACGGCCGCCGGCCATGTAGGCCACGACTGCTTGGTGAACCAGCGTCTCGTTGAATTCGCCGCCAAATGTCAGTTCGGAAACTTCGATCGCTTGAGCGTCATTTACATTTAATTGCATGTCAGCTTCCCCTTAACCGCGAGCCTTGGCTGCTGGACGTACAACCAAGTTGCCGCCAGTAGCGCCAGGAACAGCGCCCTTGACCAACAACAGATTGCGTTCAGCGTCCACGCGCACTACTTCGAGGGACTGCACGGTCACGCGCTCAGCGCCCATATGACCGGACATTTTTTTGCCCTTGAATACACGACCAGGAGTCTGGCACTGGCCGATAGAGCCTGGAACGCGGTGGGATACGGAGTTACCGTGGGTGTTATCTTGCCCGCGGAAGTTCCAACGCTTGATCGTACCCTGGAAGCCTTTACCTTTGGACTGACCGGTTACATCAACCAGTTGACCAGCAGCGAAGATTTCAGCGTTGATCAGATCGCCGGCCTGGTACTCGCCTTCTTCAAGGCGGAATTCCATTACGGTACGACCAGCGGCTACGTTCGCCTTGGCGAAGTGGCCAGCTTGAGCAGCTGTTACACGCGAAGCGCGACGCTCGCCGACAGTGACTTGCACTGCACGATAGCCATCGGTCTCTTCAGTTTTGAACTGGGTGACGCGATTCGGCTCGATCTCAATGACCGTGACCGGAATGGAGACACCTTCTTCGGTGAAAATACGGGTCATACCGCATTTACGACCGACTACACCAATAGTCATGTTGTAAACCTCATGAGTGTACGGGGCTTTCACCCGCTATGGCCGCCCATTTCAGAGCGTTACACGACTAAGACCGAGTCTTAGCCGAGGCTGATCTGCACTTCCACACCGGCCGCAAGATCAAGCTTCATAAGAGCATCAACGGTTTTATCCGTTGGCTGGACGATGTCCAGAACGCGCTTATGAGTACGGATCTCGTACTGGTCACGCGCGTCTTTGTTGACGTGCGGGGAGACCAGAACGGTGAACCGCTCTTTACGGGTAGGCAGTGGAATTGGACCACGCACTTGAGCACCAGTACGTTTCGCGGTTTCCACGATTTCCTGGGTGGATTGGTCGATCAGGCGATGGTCAAAAGCCTTCAACCTGATACGGATTTGCTGATTTTGCATTGGATTTCAGACTCCGGCTGCTATTCCCACCGGGCGCAATACGCCCGTTAAAAGGAGGCGCAATTCTATAGACGCCCCTGATAGGTGTCAACCTAATAAAAAAGCCCCCGCTAAGCGGGGGCTTTCCTGTTCATCGAGTCGACTCTGAAAGAGTCTTATTCGATGACTTTGGCTACGACGCCAGCGCCGACGGTACGACCGCCTTCACGGATAGCGAAACGCAGGCCGTCTTCCATTGCGATGGTCTTGATCAGAGTGACAGTCATCTGAATGTTGTCACCTGGCATTACCATTTCAACGCCTTCTGGCAGCTCGCAGTTACCAGTCACGTCAGTTGTACGGAAGTAGAACTGTGGACGGTAGCCTTTGAAGAACGGAGTGTGACGACCGCCTTCTTCCTTGCTCAGAACGTAGACTTCTGCGGTGAACTTGGTGTGCGGCTTGACGGTGCCTGGCTTGACCAGAACCTGGCCACGCTCAACGTCGTCACGCTTGGTGCCGCGCAGCAGTACGCCGCAGTTCTCGCCAGCACGACCTTCGTCGAGCAGCTTGCGGAACATTTCAACGCCGGTGCAGGTAGTTTTCTGAGTGTCGCGCAGACCGACGATCTCAACTTCTTCCTGGATACGGACGATGCCACGCTCAACACGACCAGTCACAACAGTACCGCGACCGGAGATCGAGAATACGTCTTCGATTGGCATCAGGAACGGCTTGTCGATAGCACGCTCTGGCTCTGGGATGTAGCTGTCCAGAGTTTCCACCAGCTTCTTGACAGCAGTGGTGCCCATTTCGTTGTCGTCTTGGCCGTTCAGAGCCATCAGAGCCGAACCGATGATGATTGGAGTGTCATCACCTGGGAAGTCGTAAGTGCTCAGCAGGTCGCGCACTTCCATCTCAACCAGTTCCAGCAGCTCAGCGTCGTCAACCATGTCAGCCTTGTTCAGGAAGACAACGATGTACGGAACGCCTACCTGACGGGACAGCAGGATGTGCTCACGGGTTTGTGGCATCGGACCATCAGCGGCCGAGCAAACCAGGATCGCGCCGTCCATCTGGGCAGCACCGGTGATCATGTTTTTTACGTAGTCGGCGTGACCTGGGCAGTCAACGTGTGCGTAGTGACGCACGGACGAATCGTATTCAACGTGAGCGGTGTTGATGGTGATACCGCGAGCTTTCTCTTCCGGGGCGCTGTCGATCTTGTCGAAGTCAACCTTGGCCGAACCGAAAACTTCGGAGCAGACACGGGTCAGAGCAGCGGTCAGGGTAGTTTTACCGTGGTCAACGTGGCCGATGGTGCCAACGTTGACGTGCGGTTTGTTCCGTTCAAATTTTTCTTTAGCCACGACAATTAACTCCTAGCTTAAAGGGGCTGGATCAGCCTTGCTTTTTGGTAACAGTCTCGACGATATGCGACGGAGCTGTATTGTATTTTTTGAATTCCATAGAGTAGCTTGCGCGACCCTGAGACATGGAGCGAACGTCGGTTGCGTAACCGAACATCTCACCCAACGGAACCTCGGCGCGGATAACCTTGCCGGAAACCGTATCTTCCATACCCAGAATCATGCCACGACGACGGTTAAGGTCGCCCATGACATCACCCATGTAGTCTTCAGGCGTAACGACTTCTACCGCCATGATAGGTTCAAGCAACTCACCACCGCCCTTCTGGGCCAGTTGCTTGGTAGCCATGGAAGCAGCCACCTTAAACGCCATCTCGTTGGAGTCGACGTCGTGGTAAGAACCGTCGAACACAGTCGCCTTCAGGCCGATCAGCGGATAGCCGGCAACAACGCCGTTCTTCATCTGCTCTTCGATACCTTTCTGGATCGCCGGGATGTATTCCTTAGGAACCACACCACCAACGACTTCGTTCAGGAATTGCAGACCTTCCTGACCTTCGTCAGCCGGTGCAAAACGGATCCAGCAATGACCGAATTGGCCACGACCGCCGGACTGGCGAACGAACTTGCCTTCGATTTCACAGCTCTTCGTGATGCGCTCACGATAGGAAACCTGAGGCTTACCGATGTTGGCTTCGACGTTGAACTCACGGCGCATCCGGTCAACCAGGATGTCCAGGTGCAGCTCGCCCATGCCGGAGATGATCGTCTGACCAGTCTCTTCATCAGTCTTGACGCGGAAAGAAGGGTCTTCCTGAGCGAGCTTGCCCAGAGCGATACCCATTTTTTCCTGGTCGTCCTTGGTCTTAGGCTCAACGGCAACCGAGATAACCGGCTCCGGGAAGTCCATGCGAACCAGGATGATTGGCTTGTCAGCGTTGCACAAGGTTTCACCGGTGGTGACGTCCTTCATGCCGATCAAGGCCGCGATGTCGCCAGCGCGCACTTCCTTGATTTCTTCACGGGCGTTTGCGTGCATTTGCACCATACGACCCACGCGCTCTTTCTTGCCTTTTACCGAGTTGATCACGCCGTCGCCGGATGCCAACACGCCCGAGTAAACTCGAACGAAGGTCAAGGTACCCACGAATGGGTCAGTAGCGATCTTGAACGCCAAAGCCGCGAACGGCTCGTCGTCACTTGCGTGACGCTCCATTTCCTCTTCCTCGTTATCCGGGTTGGAACCCTTGATAGCAGGAATGTCGGTTGGAGCAGGCAGGAAGTCGATAACGGCGTCGAGAACCAGGGGAACGCCCTTGTTCTTGAAGGAAGAACCGCAAACAGCCAGAACGATCTCACCAGCGATAGTACGCTGACGCAGAGCGGCCTTGATTTCCTCGTTGGAGAGTTCTTCGCCCTCGAGGTACTTGTTCATCAGCTCTTCATTGGCTTCGGCCGCAGCCTCAACCATGTTGCTGCGCCATTGCTCGGCTTCTTCCAACAGCTCGGCAGGAATTTCCTTACGAACAGGGACCATGCCCTTGTCGGAGTCATTCCAGTACACGGCCTGCATGTTGATCAGGTCGATCTGGCCCTGGAAGTTGTCTTCCGAACCGATAGCGAGCTGGATAGGCACCGGAGTGTGACCCAGACGCTGCTTGATCTGACCGATCACGCGCAGGAAGTTGGCACCAGCACGGTCCATCTTGTTTACATAAACAAGACGTGGAACACCGTATTTGTTGGCCTGACGCCATACGGTTTCCGACTGAGGCTCAACGCCCGAAGTACCACAGAACACAACGACCGCGCCGTCGAGTACACGCAGGGAACGCTCAACTTCAATGGTGAAGTCTACGTGGCCCGGGGTATCGATAACGTTGAAGCGATGCTCGTGCGGGTACTGCTTCTCGGAACCTTTCCAGAAGGCGGTGATAGCAGCAGAAGTAATGGTAATACCACGCTCCTGCTCCTGAACCATCCAGTCTGTGGTCGCGGCGCCGTCATGCACCTCGCCCATTTTGTGACTTTTGCCGGTGTAAAAAAGGACGCGCTCGGTGGTGGTGGTCTTACCAGCATCCACGTGAGCAACGATACCGATGTTACGGTAGCGGTTAATCGGTGTAGTACGAGCCATAAAGCCCTCGCAAATTGAGTGACGCTAAAATTAGAAGCGGTAGTGCGAGAAAGCCTTGTTGGCTTCAGCCATACGGTGCACGTCTTCACGCTTCTTAACTGCAGCACCTTTACCTTCAGCAGCGTCCAACAGTTCACCAGCCAAACGCAGGGCCATGGACTTCTCGCCGCGCTTGCGGGCGAAGTCTACCAGCCAGCGCATTGCCAGGGCGTTACGACGGGAAGGACGAACTTCGACCGGAACCTGGTAAGTAGCACCGCCTACACGGCGCGACTTCACTTCGACCAGCGGAGCGATGGCGTCGAGAGCTTTCTCGAAGATTTCCAGGGGATCGCTGTTCTTGCGTTCCTTAACTTTGTCCAGTGCGCCATAAACGATACGTTCGGCAACGGCTTTCTTGCCGCTTTCCATAACGTGGTTCATGAACTTGGCGAGAATCTGGCTTCCGTATTTCGGATCGTCCAGAATCTCACGCTTGGCTGCTACGCGACGTCTTGGCATGATAAGCCCTCAAGCGGTCTTCAGGTTAGCCCGGGACAGCGGATGCGTGCCCGACCTTACTCTTATCGACTCAATAAAAATGAAAAACTGCAAAACGACCGATTACTTCGGACGCTTGGTACCGTACTTCGAGCGACCCTGGTTACGACCTTTAACGCCGGAAGTATCCAAAGAACCGCGGACGGTGTGGTAACGAACACCTGGCAAGTCTTTTACACGACCGCCGCGGATCAGTACCACGCTGTGCTCTTGCAGGTTGTGACCTTCACCACCGATGTACGAGGAAACCTCGAAACCGTTGGTCAGGCGCACACGGCATACTTTACGCAGTGCCGAGTTAGGTTTTTTCGGCGTGGTGGTATACACACGGGTGCATACGCCACGACGTTGCGGGCAGTTCTGCAGCGCAGGCACGTCGGATTTCTCGACGATACGCTTACGCGGCTGACGTACCAGCTGGTTGATAGTTGCCATCTACTAGCTCCACTGTTGTCTTGCGACGCTATTGTCTTACAAGAAAAGCAAAATGGCAGGAACGAATTCCCGCCAAATTTAGGGGATCAAGAGTCTAAAGAGGATCTTGTCCCCAGTCAAGGCAAGGCCCCGACCTCCCCGCCCACCGAATCTCGACAATTTGTCTCGATCCGCCGAACGGGATGGCCAGGGCCAGGCACTTAATCAACGCCGAACTCAGTTACCGCTCGAGTTCAGTGCTTCGGTCAGTGCAGCTTCCACTTCACTGGCGCTCACGCGCAGCGGCTTGTCTGCATCACGACGACGCTTGCGTTCGCTGTGATAGGCCAAACCGGTACCGGCCGGGATCAGACGACCCACGACCACGTTTTCTTTCAGGCCGCGCAAGTAGTCGCGCTTGCCGGTTACCGCCGCCTCGGTCAGTACGCGAGTGGTTTCCTGGAAGGAAGCCGCCGAGATGAACGATTCGGTGGACAGCGACGCCTTGGTGATACCCAGCAGTACGCGAGTGAACTTGGCAAGGAACTTGTCCTCGTTCGCCAGACGCTCGTTTTCCACCAGCACGTGAGTCAGTTCCATCTGGTCGCCCTTGATGAAGCTGGAGTCGCCAGACTCGGAGATCTCAACTTTACGCAGCATCTGACGCAGGATGGTCTCGATGTGCTTGTCGTTGATCTTCACGCCCTGCAGACGATAAACGTCCTGGATTTCGTTCACGATGTACTTGGCCAGCGCACTGACACCCAGCAGACGCAGGATGTCATGTGGATCGCTCGGACCGTCGGAGATAACTTCGCCGCGGTTTACCTGTTCGCCTTCGAAGACGTTCAGGTGACGCCACTTAGGAATCAGCTCTTCGTACGGATCGCTACCGTCGTTCGGGGTGATAACCAGACGGCGCTTGCCCTTGGTTTCTTTACCGAACGCGATGGTGCCGCTGACTTCAGCCAGAATCGAGGCTTCTTTCGGACGACGAGCTTCGAACAAGTCGGCAACACGCGGCAGACCACCGGTGATGTCGCGAGTCTTCGAAGTTTCTTGCGGGATACGAGCGATAACATCACCGATCGCGATCCGCGCACCGTCCGCAACACCGACCAGGGCGTTGGCTGGCAGGAAGTACTGAGCGATTACGTCAGTACCTGGCAGCAACAGATCCTTGCCGTTGTCGTCGACCATCTTCACGGCCGGACGGATGTCCTTGCCTGCAGCTGGACGATCTTTTGCGTCGAGCACTTCGATGTTGGTCATACCGGTCAATTCGTCAGTCTGACGCTTGATCGTGATGCCTTCTTCCATGCCCACGTAGGTCACGGTACCTTTCATCTCGGTGACGATTGGGTGAGTGTGCGGATCCCACTTGGCCACGATGGCACCAGCGTCGACCTTGTCGCCTTCCTTCACCGAAATCACGGCACCGTACGGCAGCTTGTAGCGCTCGCGCTCACGACCGAAGTCGTCGGCAATCGCCAACTCACCGGAACGGGAAACGGCGACCAGGTGACCGTCGACACGCTCAACATGCTTCAGGTTGTGCAGGCGGACAGTACCGCCATTCTTCACCTGAACGCTGTCGGCCGCGGAGGTCCGGCTTGCCGCACCACCGATGTGGAACGTACGCATGGTCAGCTGGGTACCCGGCTCACCGATGGACTGGGCAGCAATAACGCCGACCGCTTCACCGATGTTCACCTGGTGACCACGTGCCAGGTCGCGACCGTAGCACTTGGCGCAGATGCCGTAGCGGGTTTCACAGCTGATCGGCGAGCGCACGATCACTTCGTCGATGCTGTTGAGTTCGATGAATTCGACCCACTTCTCGTCAACCAGGGTGCCAGCAGGAACGATGACGTCCTCGGTACCCGGCTTGAATACGTCACGGGCGATGACACGACCCAATACGCGCTCACCCAGCGGCTCTACAACGTCACCGCCTTCGATGTGCGGAGTCATTACCAGGCCATGCTCGGTGCCGCAATCGATCTCGGTCACGACCAGATCCTGGGCAACGTCTACCAGACGACGAGTCAGGTAACCGGAGTTCGCCGTTTTCAACGCGGTATCCGCAAGACCCTTACGAGCACCGTGAGTGGAGATGAAGTACTGGAGTACGCTCAAACCTTCACGGAAGTTCGCAGTAATCGGGGTCTCGATGATGGAGCCGTCCGGCTTGGCCATCAGGCCACGCATACCGGCGAGCTGACGGATCTGCGCAGCAGAACCCCGCGCACCCGAGTCGGCCATCATGTACATCGAGTTGAAGGATTCCTGGTCGACTTCCTTGCCATGGCGGTCGATGACCTTCTCTTTCGAGAGGTTGGCCATCATGGCCTTGGATACTTCGTCGTTCGCCTTGGACCAGAGGTCGATCACCTTGTTGTACTTCTCGCCCTGGGTTACCAGGCCGGACGCGTACTGGCTTTCGATCTCTTTCACTTCTTCGGTGGCTGCACCGATGATGCGGGCTTTTTCATCAGGGATAACGAAGTCGTTAACACCGATGGAAACGCCGGAGATGGTCGAATAGGCAAAACCGGTGTACATCAACTGGTCAGCGAAGATCACGGTCTCTTTCAGACCAACCACGCGGTAGCACTGGTTGATCAGCTTGGAGATCGCCTTTTTCTTCATCGGCAGGTTGACGACATCGAAGGACAAGCCTTTCGGCACGACCTGGAACAGCAGCGCACGGCCGACGGTGGTGTCGACGATACGAGTGTTGGTCACGCTGTTGCCATCACGATCGTTTACGGTTTCGTTGATCCGCACCTTGACCTTGGCGTGCAGTGCGGCTTCGCCGGCACGGAACACACGGTCAACTTCCTGCAGGTCCGCGAACACACGACCTTCGCCCTTGGCGTTGATCGCTTCACGAGTCATGTAGTACAGACCCAATACAACGTCCTGGGACGGAACGATGATTGGCTCACCGTTGGCTGGCGACAGGATGTTGTTGGTCGACATCATCAACGCACGCGCTTCGAGCTGGGCTTCCAGCGTCAGCGGTACGTGCACGGCCATTTGGTCGCCGTCGAAGTCGGCGTTGTACGCAGCACAGACCAGCGGGTGCAGCTGGATAGCCTTACCTTCGATCAGTACCGGTTCAAACGCCTGGATACCCAGACGGTGAAGGGTCGGTGCACGGTTGAGCAGCACTGGGTGTTCGCGAATTACTTCGGCAAGAACGTCCCAGACCTCTGGCAGCTCGCGCTCGACCATCTTCTTGGCGGCCTTGATGGTGGTCGCAAGACCACGCATTTCCAGCTTGCCGAAGATGAACGGTTTGAACAGTTCCAGGGCCATTTTCTTTGGCAGGCCGCACTGGTGCAGACGCAGGGTCGGGCCTACGGTAATTACCGAACGACCGGAGTAGTCAACACGCTTACCGAGCAAGTTCTGACGGAAACGACCCTGCTTACCCTTGATCATGTCAGCCAGGGATTTCAGAGGACGCTTGTTCGAACCGGTGATAGCGCGGCCACGACGACCGTTGTCGAGCAATGCGTCCACCGCTTCCTGCAACATACGCTTTTCGTTGCGCACGATGATGTCCGGAGCGGACAGATCGAGCAGGCGCTTCAAGCGGTTGTTACGGTTGATCACCCGACGATACAGATCGTTGAGGTCGGAAGTCGCGAAACGACCGCCATCAAGCGGAACCAGCGGACGCAGGTCTGGCGGCAGTACCGGCAGAACGGTCAGCACCATCCACTCTGGCAGATTGCCGGAACCCTGGAAGGCTTCCATCAACTTCAGACGCTTGGACAGCTTCTTGATCTTGGTTTCGGAGTTGGTTTGCGGAATCTCTTCACGCAGACGACCAATCTCGTGCTCCAGGTCGATAGCGTGCAGCAGTTCGCGGACAGCTTCGGCACCCATGCGGGCATCGAAATCGTCGCCGAACTCTTCCAGCGCTTCGAAGTACTGTTCGTCGTTGAGCAGCTGACCTTTTTCAAGAGTGGTCATGCCTGGATCGATAACGACATAGCTCTCGAAGTAGAGAACGCGTTCGATATCACGCAGGGTCATGTCCATCAGCAGGCCGATACGGGACGGCAGCGATTTCAGGAACCAGATGTGGGCAACCGGCGAGGCCAGTTCGATGTGCGCCATGCGCTCACGACGAACTTTTGCCAGCGCGACTTCAACGCCGCACTTCTCGCAGATCACGCCGCGATGCTTCAAGCGCTTGTACTTACCGCACAGGCACTCGTAATCCTTTACCGGGCCAAAGATCTTGGCGCAGAACAGACCATCACGCTCGGGTTTGAACGTACGGTAGTTGATGGTTTCCGGTTTTTTTACTTCACCGAACGACCACGAACGGATCATCTCAGGCGAGGCCAATCCAATACGGATGGCGTCGAACTCTTCGACTTGACCCTGGTTTTTCAGCAAATTCAGTAGGTCTTTCAAGGCCTTTCCTCCTGGCGGAGCAGAGAGCGGGCAAAACAGCCCCGCTCTCGATTCGCGTCACGTGTTATTCGGTTTCCAGATCGATATCGATGCCGAGGGAACGAATTTCCTTGATCAACACGTTGAAGGACTCGGGCATGCCCGGCTCCATACGGTGATCGCCGTCCACGATGTTTTTGTACATCTTGGTCCGGCCGTTCACATCGTCCGACTTCACTGTGAGCATTTCTTGCAGAGTGTATGCAGCACCGTATGCTTCCAGTGCCCAGACCTCCATCTCCCCGAAACGCTGACCACCGAACTGCGCCTTACCACCCAGCGGCTGCTGGGTAACCAGGCTGTAAGAACCGGTAGAACGAGCGTGCATCTTGTCGTCTACCAAGTGGTTCAGCTTCAGCATGTACATGTAGCCAACGGTAACCGGACGCTCGAACTTGTTGCCGGTACGACCATCGAACAGCTGCATCTGGCCGCTTTCTGGCAGGTCCGCCAGTTTCAGCATGGCCTTGATTTCGCTTTCCTTGGCACCGTCGAACACCGGGGTAGCCATTGGAACGCCGCCGCGCAGGTTCTTCGCCAAGTCCAGGATTTCCTGGTCGGAGAAGGTGTCCAGCTCTTCGTTGCGCCCGCCGATCTCGTTGTAGATCTCGTGCAGGAACTTACGCAGATCAGCGACCTTGCGCTGCTCTTCGATCATGCGGTTGATCTTCTCGCCCAACCCTTTGGCCGCGAGGCCCAGGTGAGTTTCGAGAATCTGACCAACGTTCATACGCGAAGGTACGCCCAACGGGTTGAGAACCACATCGACCGGGGTGCCATTGGCATCGTGCGGCATGTCTTCAACCGGCATGATCACGGAGACCACACCCTTGTTACCGTGACGACCGGCCATCTTGTCGCCCGGCTGGATGCGACGACGGATTGCCAGGTAAACCTTGACGATTTTCAGCACGCCTGGAGCCAGGTCATCGCCCTGCTGCAGTTTGCGCTTCTTGTCTTCGAACTTGTCGTCCAGCAGACGGCGGCGATCAACGATATAGGCCTGGGCCTTCTCGAGCTGCTCGTTCAGAGCATCTTCAGCCATGCGCAGCTTGAACCACTGGCCATGCTCAAGACCGTCGAGGACTTCGTCGGTGATCTCCTGACCTTTCTTCAGGCCGGCGCCGCCTTCGGCTTTGTGGCCGACCAGGGCGGAGCGCAGACGTTCGAAAGTCGCGCCTTCGACGATACGGAACTCTTCGTTCAGGTCCTTGCGGATCTCGTCGAGCTGAGTCTTCTCGATGGACAGTGCGCGAGCGTCACGCTCAACGCCGTCGCGGGTGAAGACCTGTACGTCGATGACGGTACCTTTGGTGCCGGTAGGCACGCGCAGGGAGGTGTCTTTCACGTCGCTGGCTTTTTCACCGAAGATCGCACGCAGCAGCTTCTCTTCCGGAGTCAGTTGGGTCTCGCCTTTCGGAGTGACCTTGCCGACCAGGATGTCGCCAGCGCCTACTTCAGCACCTACATAAACGATACCGGCTTCGTCCAGCTTGTTCAGTGCAGCTTCACCCACGTTCGGGATGTCCGCAGTGATTTCCTCTGGGCCAAGCTTGGTGTCACGAGCCACACAGGTCAGTTCCTGGATGTGGATCGTGGTGAAGCGGTCTTCCTGGACCACACGCTCGGACAGGCAGATGGAGTCTTCGAAGTTGAAGCCGTTCCATGCCATGAACGCGATGCGCATGTTCTGACCCAGCGCCAGTTCACCCATGTCGGTGGACGGGCCGTCGGCCATGATGTCGCTGCGCTGAACCCGATCACCTTTGCTTACCAGCGGACGCTGGTTGATGCAGGTGTTCTGGTTGGAGCGGGTGTACTTGGTCAGGTTGTAGATGTCGACACCGGCTTCGCCCGGCTCTACTTCGTCATCGGCAACACGAACCACGATACGGCTGGCGTCGACGGAATCGATCACACCGCCGCGACGAGCCACGACGCAAACGCCGGAGTCGCGCGCAACGTTGCGCTCCATGCCAGTACCTACCAGCGGCTTATCGGCACGCAGGGTCGGTACAGCTTGACGCTGCATGTTCGAA
This sequence comes from Pseudomonas sp. E102, assembly GCF_052660185.1. Lineage (NCBI taxonomy): Bacteria > Pseudomonadati > Pseudomonadota > Gammaproteobacteria > Pseudomonadales > Pseudomonadaceae > Pseudomonas > Pseudomonas sp. E102. Next base: position 5,579,251 of record NZ_CP084025.1, on the reverse strand, counting down.
CCCATCAACGCACGGTTGGCGTCGTCGTGCTCGAGGAACGGGATCAGCGACGCTGCAACCGACACTACCTGCTTCGGCGATACGTCCATCAAGGTGACGTCTTCCGGCGCCTTGACGGTGAACTCGTTCAAGTGACGAACAGCTACCAGCTCGTCGGTCAGGACTTTCTTGTCGTTCATCGTGGCCGAAGCCTGGGCGATCACGTGATCAGCCTCTTCGATGGCAGACAGGAACACGATCTCGTCGGTGACCAGGGCGTCTTTCACCACACGGTACGGGCTTTCGAGGAAGCCATACTGGTTGGTGCGCGCATAGGCGGCCAAAGAGTTGATCAGACCGATGTTCGGACCTTCCGGCGTTTCGATCGGGCATACACGACCGTAGTGAGTCGGGTGTACGTCACGAACTTCGAAGCCTGCACGCTCACGGGTCAGACCGCCTGGGCCGAGTGCGGAAACACGACGCTTGTGGGTGATCTCGGACAGCGGGTTGTTCTGGTCCATGAACTGGGACAGCTGGCTCGAGCCGAAGAATTCCTTCACCGCCGCGGCCACTGGCTTGGCGTTGATCAGGTCTTGCGGCATCAGGCCTTCGCTTTCAGCCATCGACAGGCGTTCCTTGACCGCGCGCTCTACGCGCACCAGGCCAACACGGAACTGGTTTTCGGCCATTTCGCCTACGCAGCGAACGCGACGGTTACCCAGGTGGTCGATGTCATCGACGATGCCTTTGCCGTTACGGATGTCGACCAAGGTCTTGAGCACCGCAACGATGTCATCCTTGTTCAGCACGCCCGAACCTTCGATCTCGGTACGACCGATACGACGGTTGAACTTCATCCGGCCGACCGCGGAGAGGTCATAGCGCTCAGGGCTGAAGAACAGGTTGTTGAACAGGGTCTCGGCAGCATCCTTGGTTGGCGGCTCGCCAGGACGCATCATGCGATAGATCTCGACCAGGGCTTCCAGCTGGTTGCCGGTGGAGTCGATCTTCAGCGTGTCGGAGATGAACGGACCGCAGTCGATGTCGTTGGTGTACAGGGTCTCGATACGAACGACCTGAGCCTTGACGATCTTCGCCAGGATCTCGACGGTGAGCTCGGTATTGCACTCAGCGATGATCTCGCCGGTGGCTGGATGCACGATGACCTTGGCGGTGGTGCGACCCAGGACGTAGTCCATCGGCACCTGCAGCTCTTTGATACCGGCTTTTTCCAGCTGGTTGATGTGGCGAGCAGTAATACGACGGCCTTGCTCGACAATAACCTTGCCCTTGTCGTCCTGGATATCCAGGACCGCGATTTCACCGCGCAGGCGCTGAGGCACCAACTCCAGGCTCAGGTTCTCACCTTGCACATGGAAGACGTTGGTGGTGTAGAACGCGTCCAGCACTTCTTCGGTCGTATAGCCGAGCGCGCGCAGCAGTACCGATGCAGGCAGCTTGCGACGACGGTCAATACGCACGAATACGCAGTCTTTCGGGTCGAACTCGAAGTCCAGCCACGAACCGCGGTAAGGAATGATGCGCGCGGAGTAGAGCAGTTTGCCGGAACTGTGCGTCTTACCACGGTCGTGGTCGAAGAACACGCCCGGGGAACGGTGCAGCTGGGAAACGATTACACGCTCGGTACCGTTGATTACGAAGGTACCGTTCTCAGTCATCAGGGGGATTTCACCCATGTAGACTTCTTGCTCTTTGATGTCCTTGATCGCTTTATTCGACGATTCCTTGTCGAAAATGATCAGGCGCACTTTTACCCGCAAAGGTACGGCGTAAGTAACACCGCGCAATACGCATTCTTTGACATCAAATGCCGGTTCGCCCAGGCGATAACCGACGTACTCCAGCGCAGCATTGCCGGAGTAGCTGATGATCGGGAAAACGGATTTGAAGGCCGCATGCAGGCCCACGTCGCGGAACTGATCTTTAGTCGCTCCCGCTTGCAAGAATTCACGATACGAATCCAGCTGGATGGCCAGGAGGTACGGCACATCCATGACGTCCGGCAACTTGCTAAAGTCCTTGCGGATACGTTTTTTCTCAGTATATGAGTAAGCCATCAGCGTTCCCCAGCTTGGTCACCTGCTTGTTTGGCCCCTCCCGACGGGAGCAGCCAGAAAATCGTGCAAACCCCATGGTTTGCGCCACCACATCGGGTGGTTACAGCTCGCGATCAGCACCGACCCAGTCGGCTGCCAATAACGGAAAAAGGCCGGTGGCAAGAGCCACCAGCCATCAGCCTGTCGCTTAACGCTCGGGCTGGAGACGCAAAGTCGATGCTTACTTCAGCTCGACTTTAGCGCCTGCTTCTTCCAGTGCTGCTTTGGCTTTGTCAGCTGCGTCTTTGGCAACAGCTTCCAGAACCATGGCAGGAGCGCCGTCAACTACAGCCTTGGCTTCTTTCAGGCCCAGACCGGTCAGTTCACGTACTGCCTTGATCACGTTTACTTTCTTCTCGCCAGCTTCGGTCAGCATGACGTTGAATTCGGTTTGCTCTTCAGCAACGGCAGCGGCAACAGCTGGACCAGCGGAAGCAGCAGCAGCGGTAACACCGAATTTTTCTTCGAAAGCTTTGATCAGCTCAACAACTTCCATTACGGACATGTTGCCAACGGCTTCGAGGATATCGTTTTGAGAGATAGACATGACTCTAAATTCCTGGATTGGGGGACGGCCTACGCGACCATCGAAATAAACAAAAAACGCGAAAAGGAGTGTCGAGCCTTAGGCTGCGGCAGCTTCTTTCTGGTCGCGCAGTGCCGCCAGAGTACGAGCCAACTTGCTGGTAGCGCCTTGAATCACGCTCATCAGCTGGGAGATTGCTTCGTCACGGGTCGGCAGAGTTGCCAGTACGTCGATCTGGTTAGCTGCGAGGAACTTGCCCTCGAACGCAGCTGCCTTAATCTCGAACTTGTCCTGACCTTTGGCGAATTCCTTGAACAAACGGGCAGCAGCGCCAGGATGTTGGGTGGAGAACGCGATCAAGGTCGGGCCGGTGAACACGTCGTTGAGGACACTGTATTCAGTGTCAGCAACAGCGCGCTTGAGCAGGGTGTTACGTACTACACGTACGTAAACGCCAGCTTCACGAGCCTCTTTACGGAGTCCGGTCATAGCGCCTACTGTTACGCCACGGGCATCAGCCACGACAGCGGACAGAGCAGCTTTGGCAGCCTCGTTGACTTCAGCGACGATGGCCTTCTTGTCTTCGAGTTTAATTGCCACGGGTTTAACTCCTGCTTGTTACCGTTTCATCCGATCGAAACCGAATGTCGTTTTGGTGTCTGATTCGGTAAGGAACCGGGAGCACCATCTGCGTAGGCTTGTGGTTTAAGACTTTCGTCGCCTACGGTCTTGGACAGCCCCCGCCAGGCAGGGACCCCAATATTTGATTGGCGCAATCGCTTGCGCCAACCTTTGTCTTACGCGTCGAGCGAGCTCTGATCGATGATCAGACCTGGGCCCATAGTGGTGCTCAGGGTAACGCGCTTGACGTAGATACCTTTCGAAGAAGCTGGCTTGATGCGCTTCAGATCAGCGATCAGAGCTTCAACGTTTTCCTTCAGCTTGACGGCGTCGAAGCCGATTTTGCCAACGGAAGTGTGAATGATGCCGTTCTTGTCGGTGCGATAACGAACCTGACCGGCCTTGGCGTTTTTAACCGCGGTGGCTACGTCTGGGGTTACGGTGCCGACTTTAGGGTTAGGCATCAGACCACGTGGACCGAGGATCTGACCCAACTGGCCTACAACGCGCATGGCATCCGGGGATGCGATCACGACGTCATAGTTCAGGTCGCCGCCTTTCATTTCAGCAGCCAGATCGTCCATGCCTACGCGATCAGCACCAGCGGCCAGAGCAGCTTCAGCTGCTGGGCCCTGGGTGAACACGGCAACACGAACAGTCTTGCCAGTGCCGTGTGGCAGCACGGTAGCGCTACGTACGACCTGGTCGGATTTACGTGGGTCAACGCCCAGGTTAACAGCAACGTCGAACGACTCGCTGAACTTGACAGTCGACAGCTCGGCCAGCAGAGCGGCGGCGTCTACAAAGTTGTAGGCCTTGCCTGCTTCGATTTTGCCGGCGATAGCCTTTTGACGCTTGGTCAGCTTAGCCATTACACACCCTCCACGTTAAGGCCCATGCTACGAGCAGAACCGGCGATAGTACGCACGGCTGCATCCATATCAGCTGCAGTCAGATCCGCGTTTTTGGTTTTCGCGATTTCTTCCAGCTGAGCACGGGTAACGGTGCCAACCTTAACGGTGTTTGGACGAGCGGAACCGCTGGTCAAACCTGCAGCCTTCTTCAGCAGAACCGAAGCAGGGGTGCTTTTTGTTTCGAAAGTGAAGCTGCGGTCGCTGTAGACAGTGATGATCACTGGAGTCGGCAGACCTGGCTCAAGACCCTGAGTACGGGCGTTGAAAGCCTTGCAGAATTCCATGATGTTCACGCCGTGCTGACCCAGTGCAGGACCAACAGGTGGGCTTGGGTTAGCCTGAGCGGCCTTCACTTGCAGCTTGATGTAAGCGGTAATCTTCTTGGCCATGAGGCACTCCAATTACGGGTTCGAACGCCTCGAAAGGCTCCCCGGTTGCTTGCGCGTTTATCCCAGTGACGACAAAACCCCACAGCCTTGGGCTGCGGGGTTGGGATGCCTGTCCAATCAGACCTTTTCGACCTGACTGAACTCCAACTCTACCGGAGTAGAGCGACCGAAAATGAGCACCGCGACCTGAATCCGGCTCTTTTCGTAGTTAACCTCTTCAACCGTGCCATTGAAGTCAGCGAATGGACCGTCGGTGACGCGTACAACCTCACCTGGCTCAAACAATGTCTTCGGCTTCGGCTTGTCGCTACCATCAGCGACACGACGCAGAATCGCTTCCGCCTCTTTATCTGTGATCGGCGCCGGCTTGTCGGCGGTACCGCCAATAAAGCCCATCACCCGAGGGGTATCCTTGACCAAGTGCCAAGTCCCTTCGTTCATATCCATCTGTACCAGCACATAGCCTGGAAAGAACTTACGTTCACTTTTGCGCTTCTGGCCATTACGCATTTCAACCACTTCTTCAGTGGGAACCAGAATCTCGCCAAAGCCATCTTCCATGCCTGCCAGCTTCACACGCTCTATCAACGAGCGCATAACATGCTTCTCGTAACCCGAGTAAGCATGCACAACGTACCAACGCTTAGCCACGGGACACCCTTAGCCAACAATCAAGGAAACAAGCCAACCGAGCAGGGAATCGAGCCCCCACAGCAGCAACGCCATCACCAAAACAACAGCCACAACGATCAACGTGGTCTGCGTGGTTTCCTGGCGAGTCGGCCATACGACTTTACGAATCTCGGTGCGAGCTTCCTTAGCGAGTACAAAGAAAGACTTGCCCTTGGCTGTCTGCAGGCCTACAAAGGCAGCTACAGCAGCAATGGCAAGCAATGCAAGTACACGGTACAGGATCGGCGAAGCAGAAAAATACTGATTGCCAACAACGCCAACAACCACCAAAGCGACTACCACTAGCCACTTGAGCAGATCGAAGCGAGAGCCTTGAGCTTCAGCTTTAGGAGTCATCTATGAAGATCCTGTGAAAAGAAAGCCAGACACACCGAGTGAATCTGGCAGGTCAGGAGGGAATCGAACCCCCAACCTACGGTTTTGGAGACCGTCGCTCTGCCAATTGAGCTACTGACCTAAAACAAAATCAGGCCGACCATTATGCCGGCCCGAAAAAGACATTACAACTATTTACTCGATGACTTTGGCTACGACGCCGGCGCCGACGGTACGACCGCCTTCACGGATAGCGAAACGCAGGCCGTCTTCCATCGCGATGGTCTTGATCAGAGTGACAGTCATCTGAATGTTGTCACCTGGCATTACCATTTCAACGCCTTCTGGCAGCTCGCAGTTACCAGTCACGTCAGTTGTACGGAAGTAGAACTGTGGACGGTAGCCTTTGAAGAACGGAGTGTGACGACCGCCTTCTTCCTTGCTCAGAACGTAGACTTCTGCGGTGAACTTGGTGTGCGGCTTGACAGTGCCTGGCTTGACCAGAACCTGGCCACGCTCAACGTCGTCACGCTTGGTGCCGCGCAGCAGTACGCCGCAGTTCTCGCCAGCACGACCTTCGTCGAGCAGCTTGCGGAACATTTCAACGCCGGTGCAGGTAGTTTTCTGAGTGTCGCGCAGACCGACGATCTCAACTTCTTCCTGGATACGGACGATGCCACGCTCAACACGACCAGTCACAACAGTACCGCGACCGGAGATCGAGAACACGTCTTCGATTGGCATCAGGAACGGCTTGTCGATAGCACGCTCCGGCTCTGGGATGTAGCTGTCCAGAGTTTCCACCAGCTTCTTGACAGCAGTGGTGCCCATTTCGTTGTCGTCTTGGCCGTTCAGAGCCATCAGAGCCGAACCGATGATGATTGGAGTGTCATCACCTGGGAAGTCATAAGTGCTCAGCAGGTCGCGCACTTCCATCTCAACCAGTTCCAGCAGCTCAGCGTCGTCAACCATGTCAGCCTTGTTCAGGAAGACAACGATGTACGGAACGCCTACCTGACGGGACAGCAGGATGTGCTCACGGGTTTGTGGCATCGGACCATCAGCAGCCGAGCAAACCAGGATCGCGCCGTCCATCTGGGCAGCACCGGTGATCATGTTTTTTACGTAGTCGGCGTGACCTGGGCAGTCAACGTGTGCGTAGTGACGCACGGACGAATCGTATTCAACGTGAGCGGTGTTGATGGTGATACCGCGAGCTTTCTCTTCCGGGGCGCTGTCGATCTTGTCGAAGTCAACCTTGGCCGAACCGAAAACCTCGGAGCAGACACGGGTCAGAGCAGCGGTCAGCGTGGTCTTACCGTGGTCGACGTGACCGATGGTACCAACGTTGACGTGCGGCTTATTACGTTCGAACTTTTCCTTAGCCATCGAAATCACCCCTAGGAGAAGAATTTAGCAAGTCACACGAGCCATTAAAACAAAGGCAGATATTTTCATATCTGCCTTGTAATATGGAGCTCTTGAGCGGATTTGAACCGCTGACCTCACCCTTACCAAGGGTGTGCTCTACCAACTGAGCTACAAGAGCAAAACATTTTGCACAACCTGCAAACTTGGAGCGGGTAGCGGGAATCGAACCCGCATCATCAGCTTGGAAGGCTGAGGTTCTACCACTAAACTATACCCGCGGAGCTTGCAGCTCACGCTAAAACTGGTGGAGGGGGAAGGATTCGAACCTTCGAAGTCGTAGACGTCAGATTTACAGTCTGATCCCTTTGGCCGCTCGGGAACCCCTCCTAAGCGAGCCGGCATTCTATATCATGCCAGCCTTCTGTCAAGCATTTTCTCATTAAAAACCTGAGGTTAGCTGCGTTGACATCGCTCCGCACTGATAACCGTTAAAGGTCTTCACTGCGAAGCGGGCGCCATTCTATGCAAACTACCCAGCAGGCGCAACCCCTTCGCATGGCATTATTTTATGTTTTAACTCATTGAATTCTTTAGAAAGGTTTTGAACCAACCCTTCATTAACCTTTCCTGCGCTTTCAGGAACAACCTGGACCCAAAATCCTCCGACCTCAGGTGCACCTTCGGAGCTCAGCACAGATGTACGCCCCATCACGCCCAACGAAACCAATCGCTGCTCCAGCTGCCTGGCCAGCTCAGCACGAGCAAAACCGCCTAGATAATTACAACTCTTGCGCACCTCTCCGGACTTGCCGAAATCACGCCTGACAAGCGAATCCGCCGTTTCACTCAGAAGATGAATATCCTGCTGCGAGCCGCGATACAAGCTCAGTGGCGTTACATCCTTGGCCCGCAGCGGGGCCTCCTGCTGATGCCAGACATAGTAGAAGCCATTCAGAACCAGTAACAACAGAAACAGCCACCGCATAGAAACCTCAAGACAAAGGACAAGCCATCGCCAAGCCAACAAAAACCAGGTCAGGCGCAACCTTGGCTTGCGGTACAACCCCAACAACCAGACTGGCGTCCCCTCCCGTTAAAAACACCTCGAAATCCTGCCCCCAGTATTGCCGCGCCAATTCAAGCTGGGTCAGGACGAAACCTCTGAGCATCAGCATACAACCGCGCTCAACCGCCTCGACCGTCGCCCTTCCCGGAGCAAGAGTCTCGTGCGCTCGCTCGGCAGCAGTGTCATCGTAGCGAATTCGCCGAGTATGGGTACGCAACTGGTTGCGCATCAAAGGCATGCCCGGACAAATGAACCCCCCTAGATGCTCACCGTCCGCCGCCACGAAGTCGGCTGTAACGGCCGTGCCAAAATCGAGCACCAGGCAAGCGCCGGAAGCGAGGTGGAAACCGCCAAGCAAGGCAAGCCAACGATCAAGACCTAACCGATCGTACTCTTCGTAACCATTTGTCACGCCCGCCATTTCTCGAGCCGGTACGGCACGCACCACTGACATCCCGAAGGTCTGTGTCAAGGAAGCGACCAACGAGTCAGTTTCCTCGGGCGTCCTGACGCTGACCAGACGGCATTTCTTTAGCTGAAACCTCTGGGCATCGCTCAGGCTGGCGAGCAGATCATCATCGGAACCGACCACACCACCTTCAACAGGCGTAACACCGTCGGAGCAAAGAACCCGCCATTTGATAAAACTGTTGCCGCAATCGAGCTCAAGAATCATCACGCAACCTCAAACTGAGCTCACCGCCGCTAAAGCTCTTTTCCACACCATCCACCTTCAAACGCAGCGCTCCCTGGTGGTCAATGCCCATCACAACGCCGTCAATTTGCTTCACACCCGCAATTAGCGAAACGGCACGGCCCTGCCATAAATGATAGTTTTCCCACTCCAGCTGGATCGCCGCAAACCCCGACGCATGATGCAACTCGAGGTATTGTTGAAGCTTCGCGCTCATATGGACCACAAGATCGTTACGATCAAATACACGGCCTGCCTCTAGGCTCATGGACGTCCACTGCTGATCAACCTCGTCAGTTGATTGCATATTCACGTTGACCCCGACACCCAGGACGACATGACAGACGTCCGCCGGATCACCCACTAATTCGAGCAAGATACCGGCAATTTTTTTGTTGCCCACCAACACATCGTTGGGCCATTTCAACCCAGCCTCAGCGATTCCAAAATCACGAAGCGCATGCATGACAGCGAGCCCAACGACGAGACTCAGCCCTTCGATTTGCCGCATACCGCCATCAATGCGCAAGACCAGACTGTAATAAAGATTGGCAGCGAACGGACTGACCCATTTACGGCCACGACGACCGCGGCCAGCGAGCTGCCGCTCAGCCAAGACCAAGAATGGCGCATCCACTCCGCGCTCTATGGAACGCAACGCTTCGGCATTGGTAGAGTCGATGGAGTCATGGATATAGACAGGCCACTCAAAGCCTTCTTTCGCGCAGATTTTCGCAGCATCCAAAAGTGACAGCGGCCTAGCCAACTGATACCCCTTGCCTCTAACTTTATGAACAGACAATCCCAACTCGGCCTCCAGATGCTGCAATTGCTTCCAGACAGCACTGCGACTGATGCCCAGCCCGGCACCTAGTGCCTGGCCTGAATGGAAACGACCATCCTTCAGAAGTTTTAACAACGTGAGCATACGAACCGCGCCTGATTACCGAGGCCAGCATGATAGTCGTGCACAGGACTGTTGCATAGAAACTCGAAACGGCTTTACCAAGCGCAAAAACAAAACCCCTACCTGCATCAGCAGATAGGGGTTTCGGAATTTAATCTTGACGATGACCTACTCTCACATGGGGAAACCCCACACTACCATCGGCGATGCATCGTTTCACTTCTGAGTTCGGGATGGGATCAGGTGGTTCCAATGCTCTATGGTCGTCAAGAAATTCGGTAGCCAGCGCGTGCCTTACGGTCACGTTCCAGCGAATGGGTATGTGATAGCGTGTTGCTTGTGAGTATCTCGAACTTTCGGTTCGTTTCGTCTTCACAACACCGCAATCTGGCCTCTTTCGAGTCTACAAATTGCTTGGGTGTTATATGGTCAAGCCTCACGGGCAATTAGTACAGGTTAGCTCAACGCCTCACAGCGCTTACACACCCTGCCTATCAACGTCGTAGTCTTCGACGGCCCTTCAGGGAGCTCAAGGCTCCAGTGAGATCTCATCTTGAGGCAAGTTTCCCGCTTAGATGCTTTCAGCGGTTATCTTTTCCGAACATAGCTACCCGGCAATGCCACTGGCGTGACAACCGGAACACCAGAGGTTCGTCCACTCCGGTCCTCTCGTACTAGGAGCAGCCCCTCTCAAATCTCAAACGTCCACGGCAGATAGGGACCGAACTGTCTCACGACGTTCTAAACCCAGCTCGCGTACCACTTTAAATGGCGAACAGCCATACCCTTGGGACCGGCTTCAGCCCCAGGATGTGATGAGCCGACATCGAGGTGCCAAACACCGCCGTCGATATGAACTCTTGGGCGGTATCAGCCTGTTATCCCCGGAGTACCTTTTATCCGTTGAGCGATGGCCCTTCCATACAGAACCACCGGATCACTAAGACCTACTTTCGTACCTGCTCGACGTGTCTGTCTCGCAGTCAAGCGCGCTTTTGCCTTTATACTCTACGACCGATTTCCGACCGGTCTGAGCGCACCTTCGTACTCCTCCGTTACTCTTTAGGAGGAGACCGCCCCAGTCAAACTACCCACCATACACTGTCCTCGATCCGGATAACGGACCTGAGTTAGAACCTCAAAGTTGCCAGGGTGGTATTTCAAGGATGGCTCCACGCAGACTGGCGTCCACGCTTCAAAGCCTCCCACCTATCCTACACAAGCAAATTCAAAGTCCAGTGCAAAGCTATAGTAAAGGTTCACGGGGTCTTTCCGTCTAGCCGCGGATACACTGCATCTTCACAGCGATTTCAATTTCACTGAGTCTCGGGTGGAGACAGCGCCGCCATCGTTACGCCATTCGTGCAGGTCGGAACTTACCCGACAAGGAATTTCGCTACCTTAGGACCGTTATAGTTACGGCCGCCGTTTACCGGGGCTTCGATCAAGAGCTTCGCGTTAGCTAACCCCATCAATTAACCTTCCGGCACCGGGCAGGCGTCACACCCTATACGTCCACTTTCGTGTTTGCAGAGTGCTGTGTTTTTAATAAACAGTCGCAGCGGCCTGGTATCTTCGACCGGCGTGGGCTTACGCAGCAAGTGCTTCACCCTCACCGGCGCACCTTCTCCCGAAGTTACGGTGCCATTTTGCCTAGTTCCTTCACCCGAGTTCTCTCAAGCGCCTTGGTATTCTCTACCCAACCACCTGTGTCGGTTTGGGGTACGGTTCCTGGTTACCTGAAGCTTAGAAGCTTTTCTTGGAAGCATGGCATCAACCACTTCGTCACCCAAAGGGTAACTCGTCATCAGCTCTCGGCCTTAAGATCCCGGATTTACCTAAGATCTCAGCCTACCACCTTAAACTTGGACAACCAACGCCAAGCTGGCCTAGCCTTCTCCGTCCCTCCATCGCAATAACCAGAAGTACAGGAATATTAACCTGTTTTCCATCGACTACGCTTTTCAGCCTCGCCTTAGGGACCGACTAACCCTGCGTCGATTAACGTTGCGCAGGAAACCTTGGTCTTTCGGCGTGGGTGTTTTTCACACCCATTGTCGTTACTCATGTCAGCATTCGCACTTCTGATACCTCCAGCAAGCTTCTCAACTCACCTTCACAGGCTTACAGAACGCTCCTCTACCGCATCACTTACG